>JAGWYI010000105.1 GCA_018969455.1 Bacteroidota bacterium
TGATCTGGAAACACTGGTTCCACCCCCCCCGCCGCCCACAGAATCAGGGCAACTGGCATTTGATTTGACCCAAAAAAGTGCTCTTTTTGCCGATGCCCCCAAAAAAGAGGCCTTGTTGCCCGGCGGCGACGACCTGGAAATTGTAACGCCTTCCCCAAGCGTGACCAATCCCGACGAAGCGCCGGCTTACAAACCGCCAGTTGAAATTGTGCAGGAAAACAACCCCAATCTTTCGGAACCCTATGACCCAACCCTCGAATTGTCGCATTACGAGTTTCCGCACACCCAGTTGCTGGTGGAATACCCCGATCAAACCCTCGAAATAGACCGGGAAGAACTCGAAACCAATAAAAACCTGATCATTCAGACGCTTTTTAATTTTAAAATTGAAATTGAGAAAATCCGCGCCACCATCGGTCCTACCGTGACGTTGTACGAAATTATCCCGGCCAAAGGCGTTCGAATTTCTAAAATTAAAAACCTGGAAGACGATATTGCCCTGAGCCTTTCGGCCCTCGGCATCCGGATTATTGCGCCAATGCCCGGCAAAGGCACCATCGGTATTGAGGTGCCCAATAAAAAGCGCCAGATCGTGGGCATGCGCGAGGTATTGATGGACGAGCGCTTCAAACGCGCCAAAATGGATTTGCCCATTGTATTGGGCAAAACCATTCAGAATGAGGTGTTTGTGGCCGATTTGACCAAAATGCCCCACTTGCTCATCGCGGGTGCTACAGGACAGGGTAAATCGGTGGGCATCAACGTGGTGCTGATGTCGCTTTTGTATAAAAAGCACCCTTCGCAGGTAAAACTGATTCTGATTGACCCCAAAAAAGTGGAACTTTTCCCCTATTCGCGGCTCGAAAATCACTTTTTGGCCTTTTTGCCCGATCAAATGGAACCGATTGTGACCGATACCACCAAAGTGGTGCACACACTCAATTCCCTCATCATAGAGATGGAAACGCGTTACGACCTGCTCAAAAAGGCCGAAGTGCGCAACATCACCGAGTACAACGACAAATTTGTAGCCCGCCGCCTGAATCCCAACAAGGGACACACTTTTCTGCCCTATATCGTGCTTATCATCGACGAGTTTGCCGACCTGATTATGACAGCGGGCAAAGAAGTAGAGCTTCCCATCGGGCGCCTGGCTCAATTGGCGCGGGCAGTGGGCATTCACCTTATTATTGCGACACAGCGGCCTTCGGTAAACATCATTACCGGCGTGATCAAAGCCAACTTCCCGGCTCGTATCGCGTTTAAAGTTGCCTCTAAGGTGGATTCACGTACCATCCTCGATGCCGGCGGCGCTGAACAACTCACCGGCCGCGGCGACATGCTGCTCTCGGTGGGCGGCGACATCATCCGGCTGCAAAGCGCCTTTGTGGATACGCCCGAGGTGGAACGCGTCATCGAGTTCATTTCCAGCCAACAGGGATTTGCCGAACCCTTCTTTTTACCCGAATTTCACCCCGATGGCGGCGACGGCGGCAGCGGCGGCGCCAAAGAGTTCCGCCTGGCCGAAATGGACGACATGCTCGAAGAAGCAGGTCGCCTGGTGGTGGAAACCCAACACGGCTCTACGAGCATGATCCAGCGCCGCATGAAGCTGGGTTACAACCGGGCAGGTCGCATCATGGACCAATTGGAAGCTTTGGGCGTGGTGGGTCCTGCAGACGGCTCCAAACCGCGCGAAGTGCTGTTTTACAGCGTGGATGAATTCAACCGCTTCCTGGAAGAACTCAAAAAACGCAGGTAAGTCATGGCGGATCTGCTTGTTTTGCCGAAGGCGCCGCAAACCCTGCGCGGGTCGCTGCATTTGAACGGCTCCAAAAGCATCAGCAACCGGGTGCTGATGATTCATGCGCTCGCGGGCGACCATTCCGCCCCCGTCGAACATGTTTCCATCGCCAAAGACACCCTCATTTTGCAAAAATTGTTGCAGGCAGACTCGGATTTGTACGATGCCGGCGATGCCGGCACCACATTTCGATTCATGACGGCTTATTTGAGCCTGAAACCTGGCACCCAAATTTTGACAGGATCAGCCCGCATGCGCGAGCGCCCCGTGGGCCCGCTCGTAGCGGCCTTGAAACAATTGGGCGCAAGTATTGAATTTGTTGAAAATGAAGGATTTCCGCCGTTAAAAATTGGCGAATTTCAATACAGTGGCCAAAAAGAGGTGCGCATGGCGGCCGATGTGAGCAGCCAGTTTTTATCGGCGCTCGGCATGATTGGCCCGCATTTGCCCGAAGGGCTGGTGCTTGTTCCGGAAGGCCGCCTGGTTTCGGGCGCCTACCTTGAAATGACCCTGGCTCTGATGCGCGTATTCGGGGCGCAGGCCGATTGGATCAACGGCGTTTTGCACATTTCCCCGGGCAATTACACCCCCAAACCATTTGTGGTAGAAGCCGACTGGTCGGCCGCTTCGTATTGGTATGCCTTTGCAGCGCTGGCAGAAGACGTGGATTTGGAGTTGAAAGGATTGTGGCCCCGGAGTTTGCAAGGCGACTCGGTGCTGCCGGGCATGATGGAATCTTTTGGGGTAAAAACGGAATTTACGGAGAGAGGCATTCATTTAAGCAAAAACGGGCGCGGTGTAAAACCGATTTTTGAATGGGATTTCGTGCAATGCCCCGATTTGGCCCAAACTTTCGCGGTGTTGTGCGGGGCGCTTGGGGTGCAGGGTTTGTTTGCCGGACTGGAAACCTTGGCCATCAAGGAAACTGACCGGCTGGCTGCTTTGAAACAGGAATTGGCAAAGGTGGGCGTAGGATTCAGCAAACTGCCGCCGCGTTTTTCCAGGAAACACCCGGAAAAGACCTATTATTTGATCGACGGACAGGCAAGCTGGCAGGAAACGGTTCAAATTGCCACGTACGGCGATCACCGCATGGCCATGGCCTTTGCGCCGCTCATGCTGCAAGGGCCGATCCGCATCGAAAACCCGAAAGTGGTGGAAAAATCGTACAGCCGTTTTTGGGAAGACCTGAAATTGCTTGATCTTTTGCCCTAAATTCAAATTATATGCGCATTTTTATTTATTCAATCTTTTTGTTATTGTCTTTATGCCCCTGCGTTTTGGTTGCACAAAATGAAAACGGGGCGTATACCCACGACGATACCCTGCGCGGCGCCATCACCCCCGAGCGCGCCTGGTGGGATTTGTGTTTTTACCAACTTGATGTAAATGTCGATGTAGAGAAACGCAGCCTGAGTGGCTCCAATCAAATTGATTATATTGTTTTGCAAGCCGCGCAGGTCATGCAGATTGACCTTCAAGCTCCTTTAAGCATCGACAATGTGATCCAGGATGGGAAAAATTTGACATTTAAAAAAGCGGGTCAAAACGCCTGGCTGGTATATCTTTCAAAAAAACAGGAAAAAGGGAATCGCGAAAGGGTGCAGGTGTATTACCACGGCATACCTCGAGAAGCCAAAAATGCCCCCTGGGACGGCGGTTTTTCCTGGGCTAAGGATAAAAAGGGCAATCCGTTTGTGGCGACTTCCTGTCAGGGCCTGGGCGCCAGTGTGTGGTGGCCCTGCAAAGACCACATGTACGACGAGCCCGACTCCATGTGCATTCGCGTTACGGTGCCCAAAAATTTGATGGATGTCTCCAACGGCCGCCTGCGCAAGGAAGAAACCCATCCCGATGGCTCCAAAACGTTCGAATGGTTTGTGCAGAATCCCATCAACAACTACGGGGTGAACGTCAACATCGCCGATTACGCCCATTTTGACGATACTTTGCAGGGGGAAAAAGGCGTGCTGTCGCTGAATTATTACGTGTTGCCCGCCAACCTTGAAAAAGCCAAAAAACAGTTCCAGCAGGTAAAAATGATGCTGCGGGCCTTCGAATACTGGTTTGGACCCTATCCTTTTTACGAAGACGGCTACAAACTCGTGGAAGTGCCTTATCTCGGCATGGAGCACCAAAGTTCGGTTACCTACGGCAATCGCTATACCAACGGATACCTCGGCAGCGATCTCTCGGGGTCGGGATGGGGCCGGAAATGGGATTTTATCATTGTCCACGAGTCGGGACATGAGTGGTTTGCCAACAACATCACCTATAAAGATATTGCCGATATGTGGCTGCATGAGTCGTTCACCTGTTATTCGGAGTGTTTGTATACCGAGTTTTATTTCGGAAAAGCAGCCGGAGCAGAGTACATGACAGGACTTCGCAAATTGATAGAGAACAAAACCCCGATGATTCCCGACTACAACGTCAACAAAGAGGGGCCCATCGATATTTATTTTAAAGGCGGCAATTTGCTGCACATGATTCGGCAGATTGTAAACGACGACGCCAAGTGGCGGGCTATTTTGCGTGGCATCAACCGCGAATTTTACCACCAGACCGTCACGACGGCCCAAATAGAGCAGTACATCAGCAAAAATGCTGGTCGGGACTTGTCGAAAGTGTTCGATCAATACCTGCGGCATACCGAAATTCCGGAACTGGAATACAGTTTAAAACGGGGCAAACTGAAATACCGCTGGAAAAACTGCATTCCCGGTTTCGACATGCCAGTCAAAGTTTCCTTCGACAACCAGCCCATGCAGTTCATTTTTCCAGAAACCGAATGGAAAAGGGAAAAGGTAAACGGAAAACACTTGGAGGTAGATCCCAATTTTTACATCGGACAGGCCAGATAGATAGGCCATCAACGGTGAAAAGAAATGGAATTTTCAGTGATTTCAATGCGGCAATTGGACGCCTGATCGCGTCTGACGGTTTCTGCGATAAATTGCACAATATCTTCCCGTTCAGACAGTAGAAAGCCAGTTTCGGCCTCCCAATGGTCTGCATCGGGCACATTGAGCCATGCCACGCAATCTCCCCCGCCAAATTCGTAATACAAATTGATGCAGCGCTCGCCCTCGGTATAAATGACCGTGCCGCTGCGACCTTCGGAACGGTATTGCACCCGTCTGCCGAACCTGGTTTTTAGATTTTCCAAATTCTGGGCGCGCAGCTTCAGGTCTTCATCTTCCAGCACATTTCCGGCGCCATCGCGGTACACCTTGGGGCTATCTTCACTTCCAGATTCCTGGAGCTCCGGTGTTTTTTCCAACGGAGGAATTACGCCCTCGGGCAGTTTTACAAACTCGAGGAGGTGTAAACCGCCCAAGGGATGTTCAATTTCGAGGCGAAAAAAGCCATCCGGAAAGGAAAGAGTATCCCACAACAATTGAACGCTGCCATTGAGTCGGTCGCGCAGTGGGCCGCTTTCGATCAAGGCATTCTGGGAAAAAAGTCGGAATTGTCCGTAGCCTTTGCCGCCGTATTGCGGGAGCCACACGACAAGTTGTTGGGCATCGGGGTAGTGCACATAGCGGGCCTCGAGCAAGCCAATTTCGCTTGCTTGTGCGCCCGTATTTTGAATGTTTTGGATAATAATTTCGCCGTTGTAATTCATGGGGTTTCAAAAAATTTTTGCATATGATATCCGATGATGTTGTAGCCCTGGTTGATCCAGAAACGCAATCCTGCCTGATTTTGTACGTAACAATTCAATTCTGAAGCGCGGCAGCCTTGCGCCATGCCATAGGCATAGATCCAGGCCATCATTTTTTCTCCGACGCCCTTGCCTCGGAAATCGGGGTGAATGATCACATGATCGGGTTCGATATGGGTTCCTACATAGAATTTGTGCAAAATCCACAAGCCGGATACCCCGATGAGGCGTTCGCCCGCGTAGGCGCCTACGCAGCGGTAGTTGGGGCTGTGTATGCTTTCCATGCGCTCTTGCAACACCGATGTTTCCGTGTTGGGGTTTAGCATTTGGATAAAAGGCAGGATTTGGGGCAGATTTTCGGTAGGGATAAGGGCAAAATGGTACATGGTTAAATAACGGGTTTTACCTTCCAATGGAGAATTACAAGGAATTAACCGGCAAGATCGATATTTTGCCAATTGGAAAACAAAAAATTATTGGTGTAAAATCTTTAAACTTGAGCACCTTGTTTTCTTTTTGAAAAAAACTTAGCATGCCTGAAAAACGATAGATTTTTTATCAAAACATGGATCAAATGGCAAAACAAGCTTACAGGATGTTTTTGAAGTGCAGAAATATAGGATTCGAGCAAAGCACTGAAGTTCCTTTAACGCTCTGGAAATTGACCGCGATTTTTTGTCTGGTTTTCAGAAAACGAATATCCTGTTCCACTTGATTGTTGGAAACAGGATGTCTTCAATAAAGACAAAAGCCATTCTTTCGTCCAGATCCAGCGGCGAACGCAAGCAGGCTATTTCCAAACCTAAAATGGAATTCTACGCCTGAAGAGCAGCATTTTTGGACTCCAGGGCTTCCACACACGCAAGCAAAGCCAAAACCAACTTCTATAATACTGCTACTTCGTTCAATGATTCCATGAACCGAATGTAAGAATTGAGCATAAATCATATTTGTATTTATTTTATAGTTAAATTTTTAATATTAAATATTATAAAAGTCATAATTCGTCTGTTTAAATATTTGAATTCTATTTTAATTGATACCTAAAAAATGTAGAAAACTTATTGTTAACTTTGCTGGTCTTTGTCCTACATTATCTAATCTTTTCATCTCATGAAAGAAATTCTATTCAACTGCCTTTTCGCGGTTAGCCTGTTTTTAGGTGCCACGCTTCATGCCCAGTCTTTTTATTGGACGCCAATTATGGATGGATCATTTCCTGTTTTGGGGGATCGTCAGATCCAGCCGAATGTCTACCAAACTTTACGTCTTGATTTAGTTGAAATTAAATCAAAATTAGGCCAGGCGCCGATGGAATTTACGCCACAGGCAGGGAATACGGTTTCGATTGAATTACCTATGCCGAATGGCGACATCCAGCATTTTGCCATTTTTGAATCTCCAATTATGGAGCCTGATTTGGCAAATCAGTTTCCTGAAATAAAAACTTATGCAGGACAGGGTATCGAAGATCCGGCAGCCACGGTTCGGATGGACATTACCCCCAAGGGATTCCATGCCTTTGTGCGGACCCCCAATGGAGGCTATTTTATCGATCCTTATAGTTCTGGAACGACATCAGAGTATATCAGTTATTATGGAAGAGATTTGACCGTTTCAGGCAAACAATTTTCTTGCTCGTTTTCAAATGATAGCGCTTTGCCAAATGACGGGAACAATCTGAACTTAGGCAACGAAGTACCATCTGGTTCTACCAAAAATAACAGCACAAACTATGTTGCTTCCAAGCAATTGGGTGATTGCACGCTACGTACTTACCGACTTGCATTAGCGGCAACAGGTGAATACACTGCTTTCCACGGCGGTACAGTTGCTGGCGCGCTCGCTGCGCAGGTAACGACGATGAACCGTGTAAACGGCGTATTTGAAACAGATTTTGCGGTTCGCATGATCATTATTGGCAACAACAATTTATTGATCTATACGGATCCTGCGACCGACCCATACACCAATAATAATGGAGGAACCATGCTTGGTGAAAACCAGACTAATTGTGATGCCGTTATTGGGACTGCCAATTACGATATTGGTCATGTGTTCAGTACAGGTGGTGGCGGTGTTGCAGGGCTCGGAGTCGTATGTAATAATAGTCTAAAAGCTTGGGGCGTAACAGGAAGTTCTGCTCCGATCGGTGATGCATTTGATATTGATTATGTTGCACACGAAATGGGGCATCAGTTTTCTGGAAACCATAGCTTTAACAACTCTTGTGGTGGAAATCGCAATAACGCGACTGCGGTAGAACCAGGTTCTGGACTCACCATCATGGGATACGCAGGTATTTGTCCGCCAGATATTCAATCGCACAGCGATGCGTTCTTTCACGGTATTAATATTGCAGAAACCAAAGCGTTTATAAGCGGAAGTGGTAATTCTTGTTCCACTAAACCTGCCTACACCAACTCTGCTCCCACGATCAACACATTTACGGCAAGCCAGGTTATTCCCAAAGGTACACCCTTCGTATTAACCGCTACTGCTTCCGATCCCAACGGGAACGCGCTTACCTATTGTTGGGAACAAATGGATAATCAAATATCCACACAACCACCGGTTTCAACTTCAACAGGTGGTCCGAATTTCAGAAGTTTTTACCCAGTTGCGGATGGTTCCCGGTATTTTCCAAGACTGGTAGACCTTGTTGCCAACGCTTCACCGGTTTGGGAGGTATTGCCTACAGTAGGCCGTTCTTTAAATTTCAGATTGGTGGTTCGTGATAACAATGCAGGCGGCGGGTGTAATGACCACAAAGATATTACTCTTACTGTGGACGGCAATTCTGGACCGCTCTTGGTGACTTATCCAAATGTAACCGGCATTAGTTGGGTGGGCGGAAGCAGCCAAACTGTAACCTGGAACGTTGCAAACACCAATGTTGCGCCCGTTAGCTGCGCAACCGTAGATATCTTGTTGTCTACAGATGGTGGATTAACATACCCTACAACAATTGCATCGGCCGTTGCCAATAATGGGTCTGCTACGATTACAGTGCCCAATACACCAACCACAACGGCACGAATTATGGTAAAAGGGACAGGCAGGGCGTTTTTTGACATTTCCAACAACAACTTTACGATTACTGCCTGTGTTCCTCCTGTAATAACTGCGCCTACCATCACTCAGCCTACATGTGCTGTTCCAACAGGAACCATTGTGGTAAATGCAACAGGGGCTGGCACGCTGGAGTACAGCATCAACAATGGAAGTACCTGGCAGACGAGTGCTACATTTTCCGGATTAAATCCTGGTAATTACAATATTGTGGTTCGTTTGCAGGCAACGCCTTCTTGTTTAACGACTTATGCAAGCAATCCGGTTGTACTCAACGCACCAGTTGGTTGTTGCACACCTCCAACGGTAAATGTTCCAACGGTAACGCAACCTACTTGTACCGTTCCAACGGGTACCATTGTTGTAAATGCAACTGGCAGCGGTACCTTAGAGTATAGCGTAAACAACGGCAGCACATGGCAAACAAATGCTACCTTTTCTGGTTTAGCGGCCGGCAATTACAATATCGTAGTGCGCTTGCAAGCAACGCCTTCGTGCTTAACCTCTTATAGCAATAACCCTGTTGTACTTACAGTTCCAACAGTGCCTACTGCCTTTTCAGTTACTGGCGGCGGCGCTTATTGTAGCGGCGGTACAGGTGTAGCAGTTGGATTAAGCGGTTCGCAGACGGGAACAACGTATCAATTGCGCTTAAATGCTGCTACCAATGTAGGCGCTCCTGTTACAGGTACCGGCGCAGCCATTTCGTTTGGCAATCAAACAACCGCTGGTTCGTACTCTGTTATTGCAACCAACACCGCTTCGGGTTGCACCGCCAACATGACCGGCGCTGCGACTGTTTCAACCAATCCACTTCCAACAGCCTTTACAGTGACGGGTGGCGGCGGTTACTGTCAAGGCGGCAACGGTGTTGCAGTCGGTTTGAGCGGTTCCGTAGTCGGTACAAGTTACCAGTTACAATTAAATGCGGTAAGTGTAGGCGCGGCGGTTGCCGGTACCGGTGCTGCTATCTCTTTTGGCGCGCAAACCGGAGCCGGTACTTATACTGTAGTTGCTACGATTACATCAACCGGTTGCACCGCAAACATGACCGGTTCTGTTAGCATCGTGGTAACAGTTGCTCCAAATCTGTTTACCGTAACAGGCGGCGGCGCTTATTGCACCTCCGATGCGGGTGTTGCAGTCGGCTTGAGCGGATCACAATTAAACGTAAACTACCAGTTACAACGCAATGCGGTTAACGTAGGTGCGGTTGTGGCTGGAACAGGTAGTCCGATCACTTTCGGTATTCAAAACGTAGCTGGCACCTACACGGTAATCGCAACGGCGGCTCCAGCTGGCTGTTCGATTACTATGACCGGATCGGTAACGGTTTCTACGTTCAACTGCTCTGCCTCCATTTCCGACCCCTGCGTATGTAAAAACAACGCAACCAACCTGAGCAACGGCCAATTCGATGAAACCATTCAGGTAAATGCGCCAAGTACGCAAACCTGGACGGTGTCTGCCGTTAACGGTTTGTATAGCAGCGCAAGCCCTGCGCCGCCCAGTGCGCCAACTCCAATCACGGTTGGTACGGTTCTGACAAACCT
>JAGWYI010000763.1 GCA_018969455.1 Bacteroidota bacterium
CTAATGGAGCGATGAGTTCCATAAAGCGCTCGCTGCGGTTGTTCTCCCAGGTTTCATACCCCATGGTCGGGTCAATGCGGCTTTGGGGTATATTGTCGGCCGCTGCGGAGGCATTGAAGGGCGTATTGTTGCTGTTAAACAAGTACCCGGATTTGGGATTCAGGATTTGCGGCAGGTTTTTGACGGGCTGAAATTCTGTCCACAAGGTGCGGGAAGTGTTGCCCGGCAGCGTATTTTTCCAGTCGAAACCAGCATTGCGCACTGGCAACTTCGCATTGCTCAGGTAAAAAATGGTGTCATATCGATCGGCATACACCACATTGAAGCCGGGAATAGCGCCCATGTTCAGGGCGGCATAAAACTCGGTAAAATTGCGCGCCTTGTTCATCCGGAACCACTCCTGCAGTGCCCGAAGGTCGAACATACCCGTGCTGCGGATGGCAAACATGCCTTTTTTGTTTTTCAAAACGGGTCCGTGTACGCTGTACCACGCTTTTTTGTGCACGGCGACGGGAATGCCTGCTACTTTTAACCGCAATTTAATACGTTTTTCCTCCAAAGGCAGCCATTTTCCATCGAATCGATACTGCAATCGGTTCTTCGGGTTAATTTCCAATTCGTATATATCCAGTTTGTCGGGATTGTTCACGGTGTGCGCCCAGCCCAGGTTTTCGTTGACGCCCGCCAATATATGCGGCGCGCCGGGAAAAAGTGCGCCAATGATGTTCAAGCCTTCCTCACTGCACAAATGCGCTTCGTACCAGGCCACAATTCCTTCCCAGGGCTGGTGTGAATTGATGGCGAGGTAGCTTTGTCCGTCCTTGGTTTTGCGCGAATTAAACGCATACGCATTGGAGCCATCGGCTTTGGGCATGGCCGCCATCGGTACTTTATTGCCTAATATGGATTGAATGGCGCCATCGCCGCCGGTGAATACAAACAATTGCAACACGCCATACACGGCCATATCGCGGGGCGTAATGGGAATCAAGGCTTTATGGCGCAGTTCGCGTGGGTGCGCACGCGCGAAAGCATTGAATCCTGCGGCATAGCCTTCCAATAATCGATTGTATTCGGGTGAAATTTGCTTGCTGTACAGGGAATCGACCAGTTCGCGGGCGCGAATCAATTGTACCACAAAATCAATGGCTGCGCCGTCTTTGCCCATTACCTGCCCTAAAAGGCCCTTGGAGGCCAAAAAACAGGTTTGAATGGTTTCAAAATCGTCTTCGCAATGCGCCCACGCGAGGCCATAGGCGACTTCGGCATCGGTTTTGGCATATATGTGGGGCACCCCGAAAGAGTCCCGCACGATGTCGATGTTGGAAGGCTGAATTTGGGCCTGCAAGCAGCAGGACATCAGGAGCAAAAGCGGGAGGAGGAAATTCATGTTGCGCATAGAGGCAAAACGCAGGGTGCGTTGCGCTTGTTTTGAAAACGAGCACTTTTTTGACATCCAGTTAAAATGCGATTACCTTTATTGCCATTCTCCATTTCACAACACTTCTTATGTACCTGAAACTCCGCGCTACGCTTTTTCTGCTTTGCCTGGTTTCCCTGGCCTTCGGTCAATCCAAGTGGAATTATTATCCTTT
>JAGWYI010000106.1 GCA_018969455.1 Bacteroidota bacterium
AGTTGGCACTTGCTGCCAACGCTTTCCAGTCATCATCTGGGGGAGGGTTTAAATGCCAGGGGTGCAGGCCGATGGAAAAATAATTGGCGGGCAAAAGAGCCTGCCCAGGCCAAATGCTGTGCACAACAAGATGGCCTGGGCGGGGATCCGGATGGTGGGAATGGATGTTGATAAACACCCTGTTCATTTCTGATTCATCCCAATGAGGGTAGGGTTGGGGTTGGAATTCACCTTTTGGAAGGCATCTACGCCACAATCCAGAAATGCCTTGTATTCTGAAACATCGGGTGTGTATCCGCGGGGTTGGTTGAGTACGGTAACGCCATCGTTGTGCATGAGTACATACCAGGGTTGACTAGCCTGACCAAAGTTGTTTTTTTCAAAATTGCTCCATTTATCGCCCACGGTACGCATTTTTTCCTGGGTATTCGGATCGAGCAAATAATCGAATTTGTCTTCAAACAGGCGTTCTTTATCATCAACATACAAGGAAACCACTATATAGCGGTCGCGGAGGTGTTCAATGATACCGGGTTTGTCCCACACATTTTCCTCCATTTTGCGGCAATTGACACAACCATGTCCGGTAAAGTCGAGGAAAATGGGTTTGTTTTGCTGTTTGGCAGCAGCCAGGCCTTCGTCAAAATCGTGGTAGCAATCGAGGTTATGGGGGCATCCAATGCCTTTTTTGGCATTTTTAGGGCCCCAGATGTTGTAATGTACGGGAGGCGCAAGGCCGCTTAACAGGGAAAGTGCGTGGTAGTTAACCAGGCCCCATCCCAGGTAAATGCTGAAAGCCAATGCACTAAGTCCTATAGCCAGTCGGGGCAAACCTGGTTTGCCTTTCGCGCCTTTCCAATGGAGCAAACCAAACTGGTAGACGGCGAGCAGCAAGGATAATACAAGCCAAATACCA
This sequence comes from Bacteroidota bacterium, assembly GCA_018969455.1. Taxonomy (GTDB): domain Bacteria; phylum Bacteroidota; class Bacteroidia; order Chitinophagales; family Saprospiraceae; genus M3007. The sequence continues at coordinate 917 of JAGWYI010000106.1, forward strand.
AGGAATAGTTCAAATTTGAGCAAACCCCAATGGCGAACCAGGTCGGCGGTGCTGAAAAATTTGAAAGCCAGCGCCAGTTCAACAATACCGAGCGTAATTTTCACATTATCCATCCAGCCTCCCGATTTTGGCAGAGAATTGAGCCATCCTGGAAACATGGCAAACAAACCGAAGGGCAGAGCAAGGGCGAGGCCAAACGCAAACATGCCCACCGTGGGCTTTAAGGGAATAAACCCAAGCAGGGCTGCGCCGGCATTGCTGCGGGAAGCCTCTACCAATAAAGTGCCTACAATAGGACCTGTGCAGGAAAAGGAAACCAATGCAAGGGTAAATGCCATAAAAAATATGCCTAAATAACCGCCTCGGTCGGCCATTTTATCGCTGGCATTCACCCAGGAAGAGGGGAGGGTAATTTCGAACAGACCGAAAAAAGAAAGGGCAAAAATCACAAATACGGTAAAAAAGAGCAGATTGAAATACATATCTGTGCTCATTTCATTCAGGATATTGGGGCCCAGTAAGGATGTGAGCGCCACGCCAAGCCCCACATAAATGATGATGATGCTCAATCCGTACCATATGGCATTGCGAAGCCCGGTTTGGCGATTTTTAGAGCGTTTTACAAAAAAACTAACCGTCATGGGCATCATCGGGAACACGCAAGGGGTAAGCAAGGCAAGCAATCCGCCCAAAAAACCACCAATAAAAACACCGGCCATGGATGTACTGCGCTGTACGGCCCCACAGGAATTTACAAACTTGGAAACATTGATTTGGGGCCGTTTTGAATCCCAAAAACCTTTAAAATTGGCGTCATCAGGCGCAGTTGGCTGTTCCGTTCCGACCTCTTGGGTGTTATGGGGCGCTTCGGAACCGAGCGCCGGATCGCCGCCAGAGCCGCCAGGCGGCGGTGTATTTCCTGCCGGATTCGCAGGAGTAGGCGCCGGCTCATTGGTGTTTTTTCCCGAATCGGGCGTTTTGGAACCGCCGCATGCGATTTTGGAAACGTCGAATTTAAAGTCCAAATCAACCGGAGGCAAACACATTTCTTCGTTGCAGGTCATAAAACTCAAATAACCCTCAATGGGCTTGAGGGGTGCTTTCAGGCTTACCCGCTGCGTAAAAATGGCTTTGTGTTTGAACTTGGTGAGTTTCATTTCAAACACCTTATCGTAAATGGTAAATTTCTCGCCACCTTCCATTGCCTTGCCCTCCAGTTTATAATGGGCGCCCTCTTTAAAGGTAAAGGAGGTGGGAACAGGCCCGGCATCGCTTTCCAAAAACTGTGAATAAGTATACCAGCCATCGTTGATGGTGGCAGTAAATATCAGGTCGGCCTGGCAATTGCCCGCGTCTTGAACAGTAAATGTCCATTTCACGGGACTTTGAGCGGCGGCAACGCCTGCCCATAACAATAAGAGCAACAGTATTTTTTGGACCTTCATAAATTGGATAATTTTAAGGCTGCAAAATAAGACGGTTTTTTCAGCTTGATGGTGTACCACGGGCTCATTTGCACAACTTTAACCCGCTGAATTGTCGCAGTTTGTCTATTTCAACCATCAATCGGCCGATTATTGCCTTTGTCGTGCAGGATTGCTGAAAATTTATCAACAGTTTTTATCTTTTTTAGTTGATCGGGTATTGTATTTTTGCAAAATCAAATTACCTTTGCGCTCCGATTTTGAAAAGCAATCATTTTTTACAGAATAAGCAATGAAACGTACATACCAGCCATCGAACCGCTCCCGGAAAAACAAACACGGATTCCGCGAACGCATGGAAACCAAAAACGGCCGTAAAACGCTGGCTCGCCGCCGCAAACAAGGTCGGTGGAAATTGACGGTTTCTGACGAAAGAGGTTTGAAATAATACGCCTGGTTCTGGGAGCATATCCGCTCTTTGAAACCCATTTATACCCAGATCAAGTGGGACTTTTGTTGGTAGGGCAATCATTCGAATGCCTTTGAAAATAGAAGCCGCCTAACTTCAGAAGTTTGATGATCAACTTCGGAAGTTTTTTTATTTTTCGGATCAAAAATCCCACTACTTTCGCTTTGGCAGGTTTGGAATTTAAAAGGGAGGAGCGGCTTAAAAGCAAAAAAATGCTTCAAGCGCTGTTTAACGGGGGAAATTCCTTTGTGTCTTACCCCCTGCGCGTGGTTTGGGCCTATATACCTGCCGAGGAAATGCCTGCATCGCCTTATCCCGCACAACTTGCCGTGGCTGTTTCGAAAAGACATGTAAAGACTGCTGTGGCCCGAAACAGCATCAAACGCCGCATCCGGGAAGCATATCGATTGCACAAGCCCGAATTTTATCAAAAACTACAACAGTTTAACGGTCCTATTGGAATTATGTTAATGTATGTTGGCAAAGAACTTTTGCCATTTGAAGACATTGAGGCCGGTGTACTCAAAATGATTCGGAAATTTCCGGGCGACCGGCCCAGACAACATCCAACAAATGGAAATCCGGATAGGACTCCCTAAATTCTTTAAAAACAGCGTATACTCAAGCGGTGTTTTTTAGAGCGATCTTTGCTCTAAGTTGTTGAAAGTCATAGTTTTATAAGGCGCGCGCTGTCTTCAAAGGGATTCTGGATTGGCGCAATATAGAATAGAGCCGTCGCCGTAACTCAGAAATCGGTATTCATTTTCCAGTGCAAATTGGTAAATTCGTTTCCAATCATCGCCAACCAAGGCAGCGACAAGTAAAAGGAGGGTACTTCCCGGCTGATGAAAGTTGGTGACCAATGCCTGAATGGTTCGGACGCGATAACCCGGTGCAATCATCAATTGCGTTTTGGCGATAATGCGATCCATTTGGCGGGATTCCATCCAGTGCAAAAGCGTTTCAAAAGATTGAAATACAGTTGTTTGTGCGTGTTCGGGAGCATAGGCATCCCATTGTTTTATTTCCAGTTGCGCCAATTCAAGCCCAGGTTGATGTACCAGTTTGCTGCCCATGAGAAACAAACTTTCCAGGGTGCGCAGGGTAGTGGTGCCCACGGCAATTACCGCCCCTTTCCGGTATTGTTCAAGCAAGCGTTTGATGCCGTTCAAAGAAACGTCGAAGTATTCGGCATGCATATCGTGATCGCCGATGGTTTCACTTTTCACGGGTTTAAAGGTTCCTGCGCCTACGTGCAGGGTCAGGTAGGTGTGCTCGATGTTTTTTTGTGCCAATTGCTGGAAAATGCGATCGGTAAAATGGAGGCCGGCAGTGGGCGCAGCAACTGAACCTTCATAACGGGCGAAAATGGTTTGGTAGCGGATGCGGTCATCTGGCTCGGCAGGTCGGGCCAGATAGGGCGGCAATGGCACCGATCCTAAGGCCTCCAATACCGCTGCAAAGCTCCACGACTGAGGGGTCCACTGGAATCGGATTTGATTGTTTCCCCGGTCTTCCCAATGTGCTTCCAGCCGAATGGTATCGTTTTCAAGCACCATTGGGCCCGACTTCCATTTTTTTGCACCCCCTATCAGGCAGTTCCATACGCTGGTACCCTGTTGTGCCAGGGCCCGCGCTTGTTCTTCAACAGGCTCCAGACAAAACACTTCTACGCCCCCTCCGGAATCTTTCACAAACTGCAATCGTGCCGGAATGACCCTGGTATCATTGAATACCATGAGCGCGCCCTCGGGCAAATGGCGATCGATCTGGTAGTAAAAATCGCTTTCGATGTTGGCTTGTTTGTAAATAAGCAGTTTTGAGCAATCTCTTTCAGCCAGGGGGTATTTGGCAATCCGGTTTTCTGGAAGTTCGTATTGAAACGCATCCATGCGCAGGTTTCGAGCCGATTCTTGCATGTTTATTCGTGGTGGTGATTTTGCGTTAAATTGTCAAAAGTCCAGTTGAGGCGTGTTTCAAATGCCGCTTGGCGTTCAGGGCAGTTGGTCACTTCGCAAATTCGGCATGCCTGGGGTGGTTTGCATGGATCGATGTGGACAAACAGTTCAACTGATTGTTTATAATGACCCGCGACCAGGTTTTCGAGGGCGCGCACCGATTGTTGGGCAGTTGCCACATTGCAATACCAGGGTACTGTAAGGTGACAATCGAGGTGAAGTTGGTGGCCGAATTGCATCATGCGTAAATTGTGCAAGTCTATCCACCCCTGTTCTTTATGGTCGTTCAACAATTGAATCAACTGCTGAATAAGGTCCATGTTTACCTCATCCATGATCCCCGACACTGTTTGGCGTATGATTCCATAGCCATGGAATAAAATGATGCTTCCAAACAAAATCGCAGAGGCACTGTCGATCCATGTGATGCCGGTTAATCGGATCAGGATCAGACCTACAATAATTCCCAGGGTCGTATAAGTGTCGCTTTGAAGGTGTTTTCCGCTGCTTCTCAGTGCAATGGAATTGTTTTTGTGCCCTTGATTGATGCAATATGCGCCTAATGCAAAATTAACGACAGCGGTAAATGACACCAAATAAATGCCATAATCCAGCGAATCGATACGGGGAGGATGGAGCAAATTGAGAATCGCTTCGTACACAATCAGGATGCCGGCTCCGATGATCATAAGGCCTTCAAAAGAGGCAGAAACCAATTCCACCTTTCCATGCCCATAAGGATGATTGCCGTCGCGAGGGCGGGCTGAAACAATCAAACTGTATAGCCCGGTAAATCCGGTAAGCACGTTGACGGTGCTTTCCAGGGCATCGGTTAGAATGGCCACTGAATGTGTAATCCAATAGGCCAGAATTTTTGCGAAAAAAAGCAACAACGAAACGGCAACGACCAGGCGTTGAATGCGGATGTTTAGTTGGGCAGCGTTTTCCATCATGACGCAAAGGTAGATTCTATTCTGTTGTTTATCCAAAAAATGGAAGTCTGACAAAGGCCATGGTGTGAATTGCCAGCTTAGGCTTACCTTAGCGACAGTCTAACGTTCATTTTAGCCCATTGTTGATTTTATGACTTCCAGACGTTCCTTTCTGTCAAAATCGGTGCTTGGCGCACTGGCCATTTCCGATTCACAATTTATAAAAAATGCTTTCTCGGGGTTGAACAGATCCAGGTCAGCATCCTTGCCCATGGTAATTGCCACTTGGGATAACCGCAAAGCCACTCAGGCTGCCTGGGACGTACTGCATACCAATGGTCGTGCACTGGATGCGGTTGAAGCCGGGGCCCGGATTCCGGAGGCCGATCCGAATGATACCAGCGTGGGATATGGCGGTTTTCCCGACCGTGATGGTCATGTTACCCTCGATGCCTGTATTATGGATGAATTTGGGATGGCAGGCTCGGTGTGTTTTTTGGAACACATTATGCACCCCATAAGTGTAGCCAGAAGGGTGATGGAAAAAACGCCACATGTCATGCTGGTAGGGGAGGGAGCCCTGCAATTTGCTTTGGAAGAAGGTTTCGAAAAGACCAATTTATTGACCGATACAGCACGGGAAGCCTGGGAAAAGTGGAAAGTTAAATCGGAGTACAAGCCGGTGATCAACATAGAACGGCACGACACAATTGGCATTTTGGCGCTCGACAAGCAAAATAGAATCGCAGGCGCGTGTACTACCAGCGGTATGGCGTTTAAAATGCGGGGCAGGGTAGGCGACAGTCCGATTATCGGCGCTGGCATGTTTGCCGACAATGAAGTAGGCGCAGCTGCATGCAGTGGCTTGGGTGAAATTTTACTCCGCACCCTCGGATGTTACCAGGTTGTAGAGGAAATGCGCCGGGGGGCGCATCCGCAAAAAGCTGCAGAAACGACCATACGCCGGATTGTTCAAAAATACCCCGAAATATGCCAAAAAAACCAGGTTGGCTTTGTTGTAATTGATGTGAAAGGAAGGCATGGCGCTTATGCCATACACCCGGGTTTCAATTTTGCGCTGTATCAAAACGAGCAAAATCTGGTGTTCGAATCAGACAGTCATTTTAAGAAATAATCTTTTATCCCAATCTCCCCAATTATTTGACGATGAATTGGCATGTTGTTCCATTGAATCTTGTTTTTGAGCGCCTGAATACCCGCCCATCGGGTTTAAGTCAGCTGGAGGCTGAACAATTGTTGCAAACGCAGGGTCCCAACTTGCTGGTGGAGCCCACTCAAAAACCGGTTTGGCGACTCATTGTGCAGCAGTTTGAGGATATAATGATTTTGATCTTGGTTGCGGCGGCTCTTGTTTCGGGGTTTATCGGCGATGTAAAGGATACCATTGTCATTTTAATCATTGTGATCCTCAATGCTTTAATTGGTTTTATTCAGGAGTATAGGGCTGCGAAGGCCATGGATGCATTAAAAAAAATGACTGCAACCATGGCCCGGGTACGTCGGGATGAAATGCTGCTTCAAATTTCGGCAGCGGAACTGGCGCCTGGCGATATTGTATTGCTCGAAACAGGTGACATGGTGCCGGCCGACCTGCGTTTGATCGAAACCCATGCCTTGCGCATCCAGGAGTCGGCACTCACCGGAGAATCGCATGCTGTTGAAAAACGCATAGACACCCTGACTGATGAACGTACTCCGCTGGGTGATCGCGTCAACATGGCCTATAAAAGCACCCTGGTAAGTTACGGCCGAGGCATTGGGGTTGTGGTGGCTACGGGTATGCGCACCGAAATAGGGGGGATTGCGCAAATGTTGCAAACGCAGGAGCAAGCAACACCGCTTCAGAGACGTCTGGCAAAATTTGGCAAAACCCTGTCGGTAATATCCATTGCAATCTGTGTAGGTTTGTTTGTTATTGGTTGGCTGCGCGGGGAAGAACCCCTTCAGATGTTGTTAACGGCTTTATCAGTTGCAGTTGCAGCCATTCCGGAGGCTTTGCCCGCAGTGGTTACCATTGCGCTGGCACTGGGCGCTCGAAAAATGGTGCGCAGCCAGGCGTTGATACGAAAATTGCCCGCTGTTGAAACCCTGGGTTCGATCACCTACATCTGCACCGACAAAACAGGCACCTTAACGCAAAACCGGATGCATGTCAAAACTTTGTGGACTGCCAATGCCCCCATTCCGGAATTGCCCGGGATGAGCAATGAGGCCTTTTTGGTTTTGGCCATGTATGCCAACCAGGATACAGCTTACAAAGTCGATGGCAGTTATGATGGGGATCCCACGGAAATTGCATTGGCTGAATATGCCCGGACGCATCCTTCATTTGATGCAGCATGGGGTACTTCTTTTCCCAGAGTATACGAAATTCCCTTCGATTCGGAGCGGAAATTGATGAGTACGGTACACGCATTTGGAGATAATTACCTGGTTTTAACCAAAGGTGCGCTGGAATCGGTGTTGGAACGGAGTAGGTTCCCCGACCCTGTACTTTCTGAAAAAGCCGAAGCCCTTTCAGCAGCGGGCATGCGTGTACTTACGTATGCGTACCGAATTTTACAGGAGCATCCCGAAACGCTCGACCATGTCGAGTTGGAAAGTCAGCTTCACTGTTTGGGTTTGGCAGGTTTGATAGATCCTCCGCGATTAGAAGCACAACAGGCTGTTTCTGAGTGCATTGAGGCCGGTATTGTGCCGGTTATGATCACGGGTGATCATCCGGCTACGGCGGCAGCCATTGCCCGTGAAATCGGCATTTTACAAGGGACGGAAGACCGGGTTGTTACGGGGCGTATGTTGGAGGCCATGACGCCATCGGAATTCCAGGCCGATATTTATAAAATAAAGGTATATGCCCGGGTATCGCCCGAGCAGAAGTTGCATATTGTAAAAACATTGCAAGATAAACGCCAATTTGTTGCCATGACGGGCGATGGAGTAAACGATGCTCCCGCCTTAAAAAGAGCCGACATTGGCGTAGCGATGGGCATTACAGGTTCAGATGTATCGAAAGAAGCCGCAGACATGATTTTGCTCGATGATAATTTTGCAAGCATCGTGCATGCCGTTCGGGAGGGAAGACGCATTTACGACAACATCCGCAAGTTTATAAAATACATCATGACGGGCAATAGTGGAGAAATTTGGGCCATCACGCTGGCGCCGATTTTAGGTTTACCGATCCCTCTTTTACCCATACACATTTTATGGATGAACCTTATTACCGATGGATTGCCCAGTTTGGCCTTGGCCAATGAGCCGCCCGAAGCGGATTTGATGAAACGCCCGCCGCGTAAACCCGATGAATCCATTTTTTCGGGAGGAATGGGTTGGCATATTTTGTGGGTGGGCTTTTTGATGGGGCTGGTTTGCCTTGGTTTGCAATATTACAGCATAGAACACCAGGTTGGGCATTGGCAAACTATGGTTTTCACTGTTTTATGTATGAGTCAAATAGGGCATGTTTTGGCGGTAAAGAGCGAGTCTGCCTTTTTTTATCAACAAAGTATCCGCAGTAATTTGTTGTTGAATGGCGCCGTGTTATTCACCATTTTATTGCAATTGGCGCTCATATATGTGCCATTTTTTCAGGATATATTCCAGACTCAGGCCCTTGACACCTCCGAATTGGTGTTGGTTTCGGTGTTGTCTACCCTGGTATTTCATGCAGTTGAATTGGAAAAATGGATCAAGTGGCGGAACAAAAAGAGGCGATTACTCAGTCTCGATTAAAAGTAATGGTAAAAATCGTTCCCTCGTTTTCGATGCTTTCAACATCGATGGTTCCGCCAAGTGCCGTAATCTGGGCTTGAATTAAAAACAGTCCTACTCCTTTGCCTTCACCTTTGTGAAATCGTTTGTGTAATCCAAAAATACGGTCCTTTACGCGTTCCATATTGAAGCCGATTCCATTGTCGGAGAAGGTAAGTACCACTTGTTTCCCTTTCTGAAAGGAACGAATCAGCACGCGGGGTTTTCGGAGGGGGTGCGCAAATTTGATCGAGTTGGTTATCAGGTTTAAGAAAATGCTTTCCATGTATTCCGGACTGAAAGGCGCCCATTCGGCCTCTGAAAAATCGGTAGAAAGTTGCAGCCCAGATTGTTGAACCATTGCCTGAATGGTGAAAATTACGCGGTCGCAGATGTCTTCAAAATACACGGGTTCAAGTTCCATGCTCGTGTCGCCTTTAATCAATAGCACATGGATGAGGTCGTCGAGTGTGTCTTGGAGTTGGGCGGCCGATTTTTTAAATCCTTCAATGAGTTCGGCGGTATTTTCATCTTGCAAGGTGCTGGTATCCAGCATATTGGAAATTGCGACCAAATTGGT
>JAGWYI010000764.1 GCA_018969455.1 Bacteroidota bacterium
CACCCCAGCCTAAGCAAAGGATTAAGTTACTGATTTTTGATGATAGCGCAGATATTCGGGATGGGTTTACTAGCCTGCTGAAATTTTATGAGGATATTCAGGTGTTATCAGCCCACCCGGATGCCAATAATGCCCTGGAAATTGTAAAGAAAGAGCCCCCAGATGTTATTTTGATGGACATAGACATGCCAGGATTGAACGGGATAGAGGCGAGTGCCATGATCAAACACCTGTATCCGAAAATTGAAATCATTATTTTGTCTCAATTCCATGATAATACGCATGTTTTTGAGGCAATTAAATCTGGGGCCTCGGGTTATTTGGTAAAGGGATCGGATACCGATCAAGTGGTGGCGTCTATTCGGGTTGTGGCGGCGGGTGGCTCCCCAATGAACGATTTTGTGGCGCGAAAAACCCTGGAAGAATTCAGAAAAATGTTGGGGCCCAAAATGGTAAACCCTGGTTTAAATGCCCTATCGGATCGAGAATTGGATGTGCTGAATTGCATGGCAGAAGGTAGTACCTATAAGGAAATTGCGGCTGATTTGGCCATTGCTGTAGACACCGTTCGTTCGCACATCCGAAGCATATATGAAAAACTCCAGGTAAACTCCAAAACAGAAGCGGTATTAGTGGCCATTGAAAAAAAAATCATCCAATTGAAACGTAATTAAACCATCACCCTTTCAATTTTTATTATTATGTTAATGACTAGTTCTCAAGTTGCTGTAATCAATGGCAACCCGGATGCAACGGCCCTCGGAACACCTGCTCAATTTATTGGCGACGATCTCGATTTTCTGAAAACCCAGCAAGGCGCACATTCGCTTCGGGAGGTTATTGTGGAAATTGATGACGTCAGCGGACAAATGCATGCAGTTGTGGCAATCGACCTCAATGGAAATCCGGTAGGCCTGTATTCCTTGCCATGTCCCCCGTATTGCCATGGCAGACCACCACGTGCAACCAGCACATTGAGGGATTATACCAACGGGTAAGTACCTTTGAGCCATGAGGCAAGGAAACATACTTCTGATCTTTTCTTTTTGCTTTTTGGGCTCTGTTTCAGGTCAGGTGCGTGAAAACATTCATTTTCACCACCTGACCCAATCACAAGGTTTGATTCAATACTGGAACTGGTTTGTTTTTCAGGATTCCAAATCAAATGTCTGGATTAGTTCTGTCAGCGGATTAACACGTTTCGATGGCACCAGCACAACTGCATTTTCTGCCTCCACCAATACTCAGTATGGGTTGAAAGGACAAATCATCGGCGGGGCCTTTGTCGAAAGCCCGGATGCCGACCTCTGGTTTGCTGCCGACAATTACTTGTGTCGCTATGATCGGAAGTCGGATCGTTTCAGAAATTACCAATTGCTTGCTTCGGCAAATAAAGCATATAATTCCAATTACCGGGTCTTAACCCAGGATCAGAATGGCATCTGGCTGACGGTGGAAGATGGCCGTTTAAAAAATCCGGCTTACCAAATACCTTTCGGGATTAAGGATTCTTTGATAGAAGCCACACCCGTTTTATACCTGCCTGAAGAAACCAATATGCACATTCCACTGAAAACCAGAGATGG
>JAGWYI010000107.1 GCA_018969455.1 Bacteroidota bacterium
GGTATAATACTGCAAACAATCCCTACTTTTGCTTTCTTTCCGATCAAAAAAACATGTCGCCGATGAACCGGTTGCCCATCTTCTGGTTTTGCTTTTTTTATCTGTTGGCATACCCAGCACTTAATGCCCAGAAACCTGCCGATTTGAAAAAAAACGGCGATAAATGGTATGCTGTTTCCCGTTGGCAAGAAGCATACGAGGCCTACAATCAGTATCAGGAACAAAAACCTGGCGATCCAGCGGTGCTAACCCGTTTGGGAATCAGCCTTTATTACTTGCATAAGCCAGATCAGGCTCGTAAATACCTGGATTACGTACGCGCCCAAAACCCCAACAGCAACGACCCTGAGTTGTATTATTATACCGCGTGCTTGTTGCATGCCAATCAAGAATATGAGACTGCAATTGCCTATTACAAGCGTTTTTTGAAATATTGCGGGGAAAAACACCCCTTAAGACCCGGCATTCCCGATCAAATTCGCCGTTGCCTTACCGGCATGTACCTGCTGCCCAATGCAAGCGTTGCTTTGGTTGAAAACATGGGCGATATGGTTAACACAACGGGCGACGAATTTGCTCCCCTCCTTTCGGTAAATCATCCCAACCGCATTTACCTGGCTGCGGCCAAAGCTGAATCGCAAGGTGGTTTGCGCAACGATGCCGGTTACGAAGACCTCGATGCCGGGCATTACAGCAGCGATATGTATGTAGCCAATTTGAAAACAAATGGATGGGAAATTGATGCGAGTTTGAATGGCTTGCTTAATACGTCACGGAATGAAGTGCCCCTCGGTTTTAATGAAAATGGCCAAATTTTGTACTATTTTCGAGGCTACACTTTGTATAGTGGCGAAATATTGGTTGATACTGCCGGGAGAAAAGACGAGTACGCGGTTCAGTCGCCCAATTTCATAAGCCCGATGCAACCCGAATTAGGCGATTGCACCCCCCAATTCTATAATGATACTTTTTTGATTTTCGCCAGCCGGCGGCCTGGCGGACAAGGAGGGCTTGATCTTTGGTATGCAGTGAAGCAAGACAGCGGCTGGGCTGCACCTGTAAACTTTGGCCCCAGAATTAATGGTCCTTATGATGAAATTGCGCCTTTTTTGGCCATTGATGGGAGAACCTTATACTTCAGCAGCAACCGCACCGAAAGCATGGGCGGTTTGGACGTATTCAAAGCAAAGTTTGACGAGATCAACCGCGCTTGGGAACAACCCCTGAATTTGGGTACACCCATCAATTCTTCCGCCGATGATTCTGGCTTTCGACTGTCTGACGATGGAAGTATGGGCTTTTTTGACTCAGACCGGTTGGAGGGCTATGGCGCCCGAGATCTTTATGTCGCATATTTTAAATCGGCTCTTCCAGAACAGGAGCGCGTTAGCACGCCCACCTTCTTTTTTGCAGTAGGGCTCAATTCCAACCCCGAGGTTGCGATTAGCCAAAGGGCGCATTTTGAAATGCCGGTTTTGCATTACGATCAGGACCGTGATTTAATAAGTGGCGAACAGGCAAAGGCGCTTGATCAACTTGCCGATTTGGCACGCAGATACCCGGAAACCTATGTATTGGTCACTTTACATTCAGAAGAGACGGGACCATCCAAGTTTGACCTGTACAATGGAATCAAACGGGCCGAGATGATTGGAAAGGCGCTCACGGAACGGCAGGTGTTGGCAGGTCAAATTTTGCTGCGCAGTTGCGGTTCTGCATATCCTATAGCCCGCAACGTGTTGGATGCTGCTCCCAATCCAATTGGTCAAAAACTAAACCGGCGTGCCGAGATCAAAGTGGTGGTGGCAGATGGAACAATGCCCCTCGATTTTGTTCTCGAATCATCACCCGTTGCTGAAGTTATGGCTGCAAATGGAGGTCAGCGTTTCGAAACCCTAACCAAGGGATTATTTTATAAGGTAGAAGTTGCCTCAACCCGTCAAATGCTCAACAACGAAGCATTGTTGATGTTTCCCGATCTGATGATTGAATGTCAGCCCGGTTCGGGGGCATATCGGTACACAGCGGGCTTGTTCAACCAATTTTCCAAAGCCCTTCAATTGAATTTGGAATTGCAAAAACAGGGATTTCAAGATGCCCATGTTGTAGCTTACCTCAACGGAATACGGATATCTAAAGCGGATGCTGTAGGTTTGGTAAAAAAATACCCCGATTTGGTGGGTTATGTTCGAAATTAATGCTGAATGCTTGATCCAAAAAAAACAAGGCCATTTACATGTTTTATGCTAAATTGCCGAGCCATCAAAAGAACATGCCAAGATCTTTCAAGTTCGTGATCATGAATTACGGTTTTTTCCCTTCATTCTTGCAGTACAATCGTTTTAGCATAGGGTTTCTGGCGGGCCTTTGCCTGATCGTAAATGCATGTGGTCCGAGCGATTACTTCCTGGCAGCCCATGAACTACCACCATCCGGCTGGACGTATCAGGATACGGTAAGTTTTAAATTCAACATAGAGGATACCCTTTCAACCTACCGTTTATGGGTTGATCTGAAATATCGGGATACCTTTCCTTACCAAAACCTCTATTTGCGCATATCTACCCGTTTTCCGGATGGAAGGCGGATCAGCAAACCCTATTCTTTCGATTTGTTTGATTTGAAAGGCGCCTCCAATGGGAATTGTTCGGGGCATACTTGTTTGCTGGAAAGTACCTTGCAAGAAAAGGCTTTGTTTAAAAAACCGGGGCAATACGAACTCTGTTTTGAACAATATATGCGTAAAGATTCTATTCCTGCGATCCATTCGATAGGATTACGGATTCAAAAAATTACTCAGGCCCAATAAGGTCTATTTGCCTTTGAAAAGATTATGTATAAATGGATTGCCCTGTTTTTCATTTACTTCTGGACTTGTTCATTGCCGGCACAAGCGGGTTTTAAACTAGTATCAGGTTCAAAACAGGTTGATATTCCATTTGAATACATCAATAATTTCATTGTTCTTACGCTTATTTTTAACGATGCTGTGCCGCTCAAGTTTATTTTTGATACCGGCGCCGAACATACAGTATTGAGCAAAAGGGAGGTAAGCGATATGCTCCACGTTCGATATGAACGGGAATTCCGGATTTCAGGTTCCGACCTGAGCAGGGAACTCGTGGCATATCTGGTCAGACAAGTGAAGTTTGAAATTCCTGGAAAAGGGCAGGCCCCCCATGAAGATATTTTGGTTTTGCAGGAGGATTATTTTCGGTTTGAGGAATATGCCGGAGTAAGTATTCACGGGATATTATCTGCCAACATTTTTTCCAATTATTACATTAAGATCAATTATCAACGGCATATTATTACCCTGATTGACCGGGCCTTGGCTTTAAAGACCAATGATTATTCCACGTATCCTATGGAGGTAATGCGCAATAAAATATACCTCAACACCAATCTTCGTGTGATTCGGGATTCAATTACACCCGTAAAACTCCTGTTGGATACGGGGGCTGGTTTGCCTTTGTTGCTGTTTACCAATACCAACCGTTTGTTGTTGCCGCCAGTTAACGCAATTCCGAGCAACATAGGCATGGGACTGGGAGGGTATTTGCAAGGCTACGCGGGCCGTATTTATCAATTAAATCTGGAGCCTTTTGCCTTGCGCGATGTGGTTTCATTTTTTCAGGACGTAGACACTTCTGGGCAAAATCAGGTACAATTAAATCGACGCAATGGATTGATAGGAAACAGTTTGTTGAATCGATATACGGTTATCCTGGATTATCAGGGCGGAAAATTGTATTTAAAACCCAACAAACGATACAATGCAGCATTTGTTTACGACCGCAGCGGTATTTCTCTGGTTGCGTCTGGTTTGATGCTCAACACCTTCACTGTGCAGAATGTACTGCCTTATTCACCAGCCTGGAATGTTGACATTCGTCGGGGAGATGAGTTGATAAAAATAGGTCATATTGCTTGTGCGGCTCTTACGCTCGACGAAATTGTTAAAATATTTCAAAAAAAGCCCGGAAAACAAATTAAATTGGTTATCCGAAGAGATGGCAAACGCATGAAAAAGACCATTGTACTAAAGGATCTTCTTTGATTTAAAATTCCAAAAAAAATACATCGGTACGCCTGTTAACATCAGCCCTGCGCCAATTTCGGCTTCTCTGGGATTGTTATAGCAGGTGATGTAAATCAAACTAATACAAAATAGCACAAAGAGGGCGGGGACTACTGGATAACCCCAAACTCGGTAGGGTCGCTCTGCATTTGGAGCGCGATAACGCATTACAAAAACGCCAAATGCCGTAGCGCCATAAAAGAAAAAGGCGGCAAAAATCAGCATGTTTGTAAGTTGATCAAAACTGCCAGAAAGCACCAAAATGCTTGCCCATACCCCCTGCATCCACAATGCGGCGTTGGGCGTGTGATATTTAGGGTGAATTTTAGCTGCCATTTTGAAAAACAGCCCATCTTTTGCCATAGAGTTATACACCCTTGGCGGCATTAATATGGTGCTGTTGGTACAGCCAAGTGTCGTAATCAGGATGATGATGGAAAGCACACTTGCCCCTAAATTTCCCGCGAAATGCCGCACAACTGCCACCGCGGCAATTTCATTTTTAGCGATGTGTACTTGTACCAAATCATCAATGGGTAAAACAAACAAATAGGTAAAATTAACCAATACATATACACCGATAATTGCCAACATACCAAAAAACAAGGCCAATGGCAAATTCCGATTGGGGTTCTTTATCTCTCCACCAATAAAACCCACCGAGTTCCATCCTTCGTATGCCCAAAAAGCAGCCACCAAAGCGCCAAACATGGCCTTTATAAACTCAAAATCGGTCCAGGATCGTGGCACATACTGAATAGAGGGCGTTCGGATATTGCTGAAACTGCCGCCACCCAAAAACAAACCTGATACCACAATCAATCCCAAACCGCCAACAACCAGCCAGGTTATCCAGGTGCTTAATCCGGCAGATCCTTTCAAGCCACGGGTATTCAAAAAAGTAAGCACTAGAATAATCAGAATGCTTAGCCCCTTTACGCCCAGGTTTTCGAATGGCAAAAACAATCCGAATCGAATGCTTTCTACCGATGGTGGTAAATGCGGCAAGGGAATAAGGGCATTAAAGGATTGCGCAAACACATACGCAATGGAAGCAATGGCTGCTGTTTTAATTACGGCAAATGTGCTCCAGCCCCATAAAAACGCCATAAAACGTCCATAAATGCGCTTAAAATAAACATATTCTCCTCCCGAATCGGCCATCATACCAGCAATTTCTGCGTTGCTGAGGGCGCCAAACAAACTGATGACGCCTCCCAATACCCAGGCCCACAATACCAGATCGGGCGCAAGGAGCTCGGCCGACATAGGGGCTACTTTTTTGTATACACCCGAGCCAATAACTGAACTAACCACCAATAAGGTGGCCGCAGATAAGGAAAGTGATCGAACGAGTTGACCTTGTTTTTTTTCTGTCATTGGGCAAATGTAAAAAAATTTAAAATTGGTCCAAGATCCTTACGTCATGGGAGTACCATAATACGGTAATTATTGGCTCCATTTTTTTCAATTACGCTTGCCTTTTATGGTTTGTCAAATTGATACAACTGGTAGGTTTCAATTACGCGTAGCAATTCAGAACGTGCATTAGGTACATCAGACACGCCGATCATACCGTTTATCCAGGATTTATAATCTACTCCTGCCGATTTTCGCAAAGGGCCAAGCCAGTCTTGTCCGGCCAAAAAGATGCTAAAATCGCGGAAACTTTCCCATGGCGTGTTGTATTTGCGGAAGCAATGGCCTTCCAGTTGTGTCATGGCTCCATCCCATTGGGTGGTACAGGGCAGGGCAAAAAAGTTGTTGGCCTGGGTAGCCGGTGTCCGGGAGCCTGCATATGAATTGACATAGGCAAGGGACAGCATAACACTGGCAGGGACACCGAATTTTTTTTGTTCTGCTTGTGCCAGTTTGCTAAAGCGTTTAATAAATTGAATTGCATCGGTTTCCTGGATATTGGGCAGGGCTTGTGCATTTAACCCACTGCTGCCAAGAATTCCAAGCAAGGATTTGGTATCATGTAAAGCCGCCAGATCGGTATATTTTTCTGCCTTGGCTTTGCTGTTTTTGGTTCCGCCAATGATGTTACCCAGATTTTTGCGCACCAGAGCCAAAAGTACGATCAGGATGAGCGCAATGGAAAACCAGTGAGTTTTAAAAAATTTCCAGAGCATAACAAGGTGTTCTATGGTTGTGAAACAAAAAGATTTATACAGAAGCATTTCGTCGGCAAATATAAAACAAATAATTTTATTTTGCTAAATAATTTGTTTTATTACCGACAATTTGTATCTTTGTCCCAGAAATCATTCTAATCTGAACCAAACCGACAGGCGTCATCCCCGGAATGTAAATGTGTGCATTCCTTCCTCCAGGACCGTAATGACGGTTCAATCCGTATTTTTGTAGTATGAACCTGCAATTAGCAGCCAAGGCACTTAAAAAGGCTTTTGGCTATGATGACTTCAGGCCGCTTCAGGCAGAAATTATTCAGGCTGTTTTTCAACAACACGATGTATTGGTCCTCATGCCTACTGGTGGGGGTAAAAGCATTTGTTACCAGATTCCAGCCATTACATTGGATGGCATAGCCGTGGTAGTTAGTCCCTTGATCGCCTTAATGAAGGATCAGGTAGAGGGCCTGAACGCCAATGGTATACCGGCGGCTTTTCTCAACAGTGCTCAAAGTATAGCCCAATCCAGAGAAGTGGAGGAAGCGCTGATAAATGGGTATTTGAAATTATTATATGTGAGCCCTGAAAAACTGGTTTCGCAAGGTTTTCAACCGCTATTAAAACGATTGAAAATAAGCCTGTTTGCGATTGATGAGGCGCACTGCATTTCATCATGGGGGCACGATTTCCGGCCAGAATATACCCAATTGCGTTTTTTAAAACAGCAATTTCCGCAAGTACCACTTATGGCGCTTACGGCCACCGCCGATCGTCTTACCCGAAAGGACATTCTAGACCAACTAGGTATTGAACAGGCCGAACAGTTTGTTGCATCTTTCGACCGGCCGAACATAAGCCTGGAGGTGCGTCCCGGACAAAGACGCATTGAGCAAATAATTGCCTATATAAAGGAGAGGCCCGGCCAATCGGGCATAATTTATTGCCTTGCGCGTAAAACCTGCGAAACCATCGCCGAGAAGCTGAATGCCGCCGGGTTTCAGGCATCTTATTACCATGCAGAGCTTTCGCCAGCCCGACGCAATCAGGTTCAGGAAGATTTTATTAATGACCGAATACCGATAGTGTGTGCCACCATCGCATTCGGTATGGGTATCGATAAAAGCAATGTCCGATTTGTAATTCATTATAACCTGCCACGCAATGTAGAAGGTTATTATCAGGAATTGGGAAGAGCGGGGCGGGACGGGTTGCCTGCCGAGGCCTTGTTGTTTTTCAGTTATGCCGATGTACAAACCTACCGCGACATGATTGAACAATCTGAAAGCAGCGACGAACAAAAAGCCCTTCGCGTTGCCAAGCTCAATCGAATGTTTCAAGTAGCCGAAGCCCCGGTATGTCGCCGCCGAACCATTCTGAATTATTTCAACGAGCCATTCGATCGAAACTGTGGCAATTGTGATGTTTGTCGCCGTCCTCCTCGTCATTTCGACGGAACCATGGCCGTTCAGAAGGCATTGTCGGCCCTTTTACGCACAGGGGAACGTGCAGGCATGCAATTGCTGGTAGATGTATTGCGTGGCAGCCGCCGGCGGGATATCCTGGAAAACGGTTTTCATGAAATAAAAACATATGGAGCAGGCAAAGAATACAGTTTTGAGGAGTGGACCTTTCTTCTTTCTCAAATGTTACACCAGGGCTATCTGGAAATTGCCTATGATTCGCACAGCCACTTGCGGGTAACAGAAATTGGAAAAGCGGTTTTGTTTGAGGGGAAAAAAGTACAATTGGCCTTGCCTGCCGAGCAGGAACCCAATTCCTCACGTGGCCGCTCTCCCCGAAACATCCCTGATGCCAATCCGCCGGGCCACGATGCCCAACTGTTTGATCAACTGGTTGCAATGCGTCGCCAGCTTGCCCAAAATCTGGGTGTACCACCCTATATTATTTTTTCGGATGCAACCTTGAAGGGTATGGCTGAAAAACTTCCGCTGTCAGAAATTGAACTGTTGCGCATCAGCGGTGTAGGTGAAAGAAAACTTCAAGAGTATGGCGCCGCATTTTTGCAGCTTATCCAACGCTATGTATCTGAATCTGGAATTCAAACGCCAATCCCAGCTCCGCCAGTGAAAGACGTGGCCTCTGAAAAAGCTCCAGCCTACCAAACAAGTGTCCAATTGTTTTTGGAAGGTTTCAGCATTCATGAAATTGCGGAACAACGAGGTTTGGCTCCGGATACCATCCAGGGACATTTGTTAAAGGCATATCAAGCAGGCGCCGAATTTCCCATCCTCGAATTGGTGCGCGCAGAAACCCTGGATCTTATTATTGGCGCATTGCCCTTATTTCCGAAGCCCCGAAAGTTAAAGCCAATTTATGAACACTTTGAGGGGCGATTTACCTACGATGAGATTCGCTGGGCACTGGCAATTGCCGAAAGGAATGGAGCAGGATAAAGGGCATAAAAAAAGCGCGATGCTCGTTTGCATCGCGCCGGTTTCCCGTATATAATCTCATGAAAAGTTTCAAATGATGGCTCAATCAGTACCTTGTCTCTTTCTTGCTCCGCCTTGCTTCCTGATTGATGATACAAAAGTGCAGGATCCTCAACTTTCCTGAAAGAACAGAAAATGGCATTTGTTGATTCGACTACCTGGCATATTAAAATATGCTAAGATGTATCTATGATGCAAATATTTGGATAATCGGGCATTTTCGCAAGTTTTTCGGTAATTTTTTTTTATTTTGCGCAAGGTTTGTTGAAAAAATTCTTATAAAGAATGTAAATTTTTTTTGAATTTTTTTCTCTTTTAGTAAAATTAAACCCCGCTTTCTGTGTAACTCGTAAAAAAAAGGGCAGAATGATGTGTTAAATTTTTTTTTACCTTTCCCAAATAAAGTTGAAAACCTACCCCATATTTGGACACTTGCAAAATACAATCATGGAAGAATTACGACTTTTTGACTATCTGCACCTTCAATTACAACACTTTCCTCTGAAGCAAGCTTTCGGTGCAAAAAGGAACGGAAACTGGTATTACTACAGCAGTGCCCAAATGGTTGATTTGGTGAATCGGACCAGCGCCGGGCTTTTGGCGGCTGGAATCCGGCCGGGCGACAAAGTAGCCACGGTTGTATATCAAACAACACCTGAATGGATCATTTTTGACTATGCACTGTTGCAAATTGGGGTACTCAACATTCCCATGTATGCAACCATTAGTCCGAGGGAATTTGCTTATATCTTACAGGAGTCGGAGGCTTGTTGTTGTGTGGTGGGCGGTGGCGATTTATATGAAAAAATTGAGGCTGCGCGGGCAGAAGCGCCCCAGTGTACACGGATCCTGAGTTTTGAAACCCATCCCAAGGCCTTATCCTGGGATGCTGCTTTTCTGGCGCCAGAGGATGCCGATTTAGCAGAGATGGAACGCATCCGGGGAGGCATCAGAATGGATGATTTGGCTACGATAATATATACTTCAGGCACAACGGGTAATCCTAAAGGCGTTATGTTAAGTCATCGGAACATTGTTTTCAATGTGGAGGCCATGCGCAAATTGTTGCCCATTGATCCGGGTGATCGGGGCTTGAGTTTTTTACCGGTTTGTCACATTTTTGAGCGGGCGGTTGTTTATGCCTATACGGCCTATGGGGTTTCTGTGCGTTTTACGGGCATCGATAACCTTGGAGGTGATTCGGGTGATTTGAAAAACTTAAAGCCGCATTTTTTCTCGGCAGTACCCCGGTTGCTGGAAAAAGTATACGAGCGGATATTATTGCGCGGGGAGGCCCTGAAAGGACCCAA
>JAGWYI010000765.1 GCA_018969455.1 Bacteroidota bacterium
AAATGAAAAACCTTTCCATTTTTCTGTTTTTGATCTTGCTTGGTGTGTCTTGTCGCAAACAAAGTACCGATCAGCCCTTAAGTTGTGTCGACCAGTATATTCAGGATTATCATTTGCTCAAATACACCGGGCAAGACCTGGGCTGCAACTTTTACGTTCAATTGTACGAACTGGACGGAAAGGAATATTTTCTGACAGATTGCCCCTGCGCCGACATGTTTTCCATTCCGAAGGATTGCAGCGGTGTACCATACTGCGACAGCCTGAATACCCAAGCGATGACCTATTTCTCTATAAATGCTGTACCGAAAAAAATTGTTGGTTTATTGCCTTGATTTTTAATATTTTACGATAATGGAATATCTCTTTTGTGTTTAAGAATTGCAATTGTTTTTACAATGAGAATAGGAACAGGCGTCATCCCGAATGGGTGTGACGTCTGTTCCCTACAATAAGAAAATTCCTACGACTCCACTGAAACCGTAGCCAACACAAACCAGTCGCCCAAAGTGGGCGTCAGTTCGTTGGTTTCGTCGTTGAATTGAATGTCCACCAATTGGCCGCCTACGAAGATGTGCTTGCGGGCAGAACCATTCGGGTTCATTTTAAACCAGCGCTGATGCAACAGATTGTCGAGCAAAAGCGCGCTCACTTTACGGAATTTTTCGGCGCGGTCGCGGTGGGCAGGTTCCCAATAGATGATTTCGCCGCTTGGGTATTGTGTGATTTTATCGATGTAGTGCCGGAAAAAATTGGTGTAGCCGTTCATGTCGGTGCGTTCCATCATGGCATGGTCTACGTCCAGTTCGTCCATCGATTCCACTTCGGGGAAAAACAGATTTTTGATGTCGGTGGTAGACAGGCGTTCACCCACTTGTTCTTTGGTGAAGTGATGTACTGTGATTTCGATGTCGGATTCGCTGGGGTAGAGCAGGCCGGAAACGGCTTCTTTCAATTGGTTGAGGAACTCCTCGGCATTTGGAGACAGGTGGTGGATAGCCATAAGTATTTGTTTTTGTATGCTTAAAAAAGAAGATATAAATTTAACGCGCTCGGGTTGCACTTATTCAAAACGGTACATTAAGTATAAATTAAGCATGCAGCAGCAGGCCTGGCGTGATGCGTGGCGGGATTAAATGAGTTTTTTGCGCTTAAACCAGATGAAAATAAGCAGAGCGATCAGCATCATGGTGAGCATGGTGATAAAATACCCGTATTTGGAATGCAATTCGGGCATATTGTCGAAGTTCATCCCGTAAATACCGGCGATAAAGGTGAGCGGCATAAAAAACACCGAGAAGATGGTGAGCAGTTTCATCACATCGTTGGTTTTTTGTGCCGACAGCGAAATGTACACATTGGAGAGGTTGTTGCAATCCTCCAGGGCCTGATCGAATAAAGAAATAAGGCGCAAGTGTAAATCCTTAATATCCTGAATGACGATTTTATCGTTTTTGGTTGAATGGTGACGGCTCAGGATATCGCTGGTTTGGAGCAGCATTTTTTTGCAGATACCGGCTTTACGTTTCAGGTAATAAATATTTTCAAGTTGTTCGGGTTGAACGTAATGTAAAAAG
>JAGWYI010000766.1 GCA_018969455.1 Bacteroidota bacterium
GTACCAGGCACTCGGTCAGATGGACAAAGCGAATGCCGATTTCCAAATGGCTGCCCAACTCGGATTAAAATAAGCACCCAAAATACAAACCCTTTGTTAAACGGTTAAATATTGCATTCTGAAACGCTACTTTTGCATCTTCAAAAACAGTTTTTCGCTATCCTGAGGTAGAAAAACATGGATGCTGAAGAAAAAGCCTCCTATTTTTTGGTGTACTGTGTGGACTTCCCACCAAAAAAGCATCCTAAAATCGCTTGACAGTGCGCGCTTGAAATATCGTTTCTGAAAACATTTAAACGCCATTCAGGGGAAATGGTGCTTTTTATAAACCAAAACACAATGCACAGTGGGTGCAAATCATACACCAGACCGCTTATGAAAAAGTTTTTTTACCTGCTTCTTCTTGCGCTTTTCGCATGTCAACTGAACGCTCAATCGCCAACCAAAGCCTACGAATACCGAAATGGCAGCTGGTACAATGGCAAAGATTTTACACCCGGAACCTGGTATGTGGTAAATGGTTTGTTGAGTAAAAAAGCGCCTTCCAAAATAGATTCTGTGGTTGATCTGCTCGGCCGTTGGGTTATTCCGCCCATGGGAGATGCATTTAGCTCCAGCGTGGCCGATAATCCGGCTGCATCCAGCACGCTGAAATTATACATCGATGAAGGCGTTTTTTATCTGCAGGTATTGAGCAATACCCTGGAAGGCCGAGAGGCTGTAAAGGCCATGGCAAATACCCCTAAAATGCCCGACGTGGGCTTTGCAAATGGGGGAATCACCTGCACCCTCGGGTTTCCATTCCTTAAATATGAAGGCCCTGCACAAGGAATTCGGAACCCCGCCCAATGGACGGCCCAATACGAAAAAATAAAGGCAGGCAATAAAATGCTCGGAAATGCCTACTGGTTTATCGACAACAAAACCGCACTGGAAGCCAATTGGCCCAAAATTAAGGCCCAAAACCCGGGTGTAATCTCCATTTACCTCCTGGATGCCGCCCACAATGGGGGAAAAGAAGGAAAGGGTTTGAGCGAAGAAACCGCCAAGTTATTAATTAAAAAGGCCCATAAAGCCGACCTGCGCGTGTACGCACACGTAGAAACAGCAGAGGATGTACAATTGGCCATCAAACTGGGCATTGATGGCATCGCCAATCTTCCCGGTAATACCTGGGATGGAAGTGGCGATGCAAAACGTTTTGAAATTTCAGACGATGACCTGAAAAAACTGGCCAAAAAGAAAATTCCTGTCATTACCGCGCTTTCGCATGCGCAAGGGAACAACAACCCGGCCATTCAGGAATTGCACATGAAAACCCTGCGCAGACTGGTGGAAAACAATGTATGGATTGCATTGGGCTCGGATGACATGCAGCGAACAGGCCGCGCCGAACTCAATTACTGGTTCAATCTCAACAACTTGAGCTATGAAACCATGCTCCACATCATGTGCGAAAATACCCCGCGCGCCATTTTTCCAAATCGCAAGATTGGCAAAATTGCCGATGGATATGAAGCCAGTTTTGTGGTACTGAGCGACAATCCACTCGTCAATATTCTGAAAACAAGAGCCA
>JAGWYI010000767.1 GCA_018969455.1 Bacteroidota bacterium
GGCGCCATAAAAACCACCAAACGTATTGATTTGTATTGTGGGGTTGGTCAGAAAGGGTTGCAGGAAGCCCGGCGCATCAACAGTTACGGCCGATTGTGGTTAATGCTGCCGAAACTGTAATTTTGCAGCATGAAGCAACGTGTTGGTTTTTATCTGACCTGGTTTTTGATTCAACTGTTCCGGTTTATTCCGTTCGCCGTTTTATACGTCCTTTCTGACGGACTCGCAGTTTTTCTGTACCGTATTTTGAAATACCGGGAAAAAGTGGTCTTGGGCAACCTGAAAATTGCTTTTCCAAACAAAGACGAAGTTGCTTTGCGCCAAATTGCACGGCAAGCCTACCGCAATCTGACCGATGTTACCCTGGAGTCGATCAAATCATGCACCATGTCTATACCAGATCTTCGACGTCGAATGCACATCGAAAACCCGGAGCTGCTCGCCGAAACCTTGGATGCAGGCAAAATTGCCATTGTTGCAGGCAGTCACTACAACAACTGGGAATATGCCTGTGTCATTTTGAACCAACAGATGCCAGGCCCAACGTTTACGGCCTACAAACCCATGTCGAATTCTTATACCGATGCCTATTACAATGCCCGGCGAAGTCGGGATGGAATGATAATGACAGAAATGAACCAGGTTTATGCATTGATGCGCAAACATCGCGACACTCCGCACATTTGGTTTTTGGCTGCCGACCAATCGCCCAGCAGCAGAAAGAGCGCACAGTGGGCCCAATTTTTTGGACGGACAACCGCATTTTTACCCGGCGTGGATGTACTCGCTAGAAGGTTTGATGCGCCTGTTTTCTATTTTTACATACAGCGCACCCGAAGAGGGTATTACACCATGCGTTTCAAAACCATGTGCGCGCACCCTGCCCAAACAGAACCGGGAGCCATTACACAGTTGTTTGCCAAAACAGCAGAGAATCAAATATTGGGAGACCCTGGCAATTGGTTATGGAGTCACAAACGTTGGAAAATAAATTAGGACGATGTGGCACTACCAGCGCAACAAAAGGAATAAATTGCCGGTGCTGCCAAGCAAACTCCGCTCAAAGGCCCCCACCACATATTGCGAGGATCCATTGTTGTTGTAACTCTCTTCCACAAAGAAAGATCGGCTTTGGATGTTGTTTCGATTGTAAAAATTGAAAATAGACAAACCAATATCGCCTTTCATTTTTCCAATTTTGAAGTGGTATTGCACACTTACATCGAGCCGGTGATAATCGGGCAAACGCGCCGAATTGCGGGGCCCGTATAATACTTCATGCGCAATGCTACCATCCGGATTATTTATGCTTTTAACGCCAATTGCCGGCGTAAAGGGCCGACCCGAATGAAAATTCCATGCCACCGAAAACGACCACTTTTTCCAATCCAGGTTGTGTGTCCAGTTAATGGCATGTCGCTGGTCGGCGTCGGTGGGAAATTGGAGTCCGGAATTTAAAGAATCGAAGCGGGCAAGTGCATTGCTGAAGGTGTAGCTGATCCAGTGTGAATAGGCGCCGTGTTTTTGTCGCCATAATACTTCCAGCCCGCCTACATTTTCCACTCCTCGAATATC
>JAGWYI010000768.1 GCA_018969455.1 Bacteroidota bacterium
ATTTTTCAATTGATTCAAAGAAGCAATACCAATTTTAAGGTGCATCTCCACAAATCCGGAAGTCACCTTTTTGTCACTGTCAGAGGTTTTTACTCCTTCCGGAATCATCGGCTGATCACTCACAAGAAGAAGTGCTCCACTGGGAATCTGGTTGTAAAATCCGGTACAAAAAATGGTGGCAGTTTCCATGTCAATGCCCATGCAGCGCAACTTACGCAGATAATTTTTAAAAGCTTCGTCGTGTTCCCATACCCTGCGGTTGGTGGTATAAACAGTGCCTGTCCAGTAATCGAGGTTATGATCTCGGATGGTAGTAGATACCGCCTTTTGCAAGCTGAATGCCGGGAGGGCAGGTACCTCGGGGGGGAGGTAATCGTTGGAGGTTCCTTCGCCGCGGATGGCAGCAATGGGCAGAATCAAATCTCCGAGCTTGTTTTTTCTTTTGAGGCCTCCGCATTTACCCAGAAAGAGGACCGCCTTGGGTGAAATGGCAGCCAGCAAATCCATGATGGTTGCAGCGCTGGCGCTGCCCATACCAAAATTGATGATGCTGATGTTGTCGGCTGTGGCACTCAGCATGGGATGTTCTGTACCATTAACGGGCACGCCATGCAAGTTGGCAAACATGCGTACATAATTAGAAAAATTGGTAAGCAGGATGTATTGTCCAAACGATTCCAAAGGCACACCTGTGTAGCGGGGCAACCAGTTTTCTACGATCTCTTTTTTTGTTCTCATGAGCTTGTTAAATGAAGTGTGCCGGAAATGATAATTCGGTAATTATGCTTATGTTTGAATAACACCTTGCGAAAGATGGATGAACTTCCCGGGCTTATTTTTCCTGCCCACGAATTTAGTATTAAAACAGAAAAAGGAGGCAAGCTAATTTTCGATCGTTTCCGTAAACGATGGATCAGGCTCACACCGGAAGAATGGGTAAGGCAACATTTGGCGATGTATCTTGTCAAAAAATGTCGTGTACCACCGGGTTTGTTGGTAATTGAGGGGGCGCTAGACTACAACAATACCAAAAGAAGGTTCGATCTCTTGGCCTATGGAAAACCCGGCAAGCCTCTATTGCTTGCAGAATGCAAAGCGCATGATGTAAAAATCAGCCAGGATGCCTTTGACCAGATTTCTGTTTATAACCTCAAGCTGGAAGTTCCTTATCTGCTGGTAACCAACGGCCGAGAACTTTATGTTTGCAAAATTGATTTTGAGCAGCGTACCTACGCCTTTCTCGATCATCTTCCGGAGTTTGGGCTCATGTAATAATTTTTAACCTCTCAAGGCTTTTTGTAAGGCTCATATGTTGTACATTTGGGACAAACCTTTAATCATTGCAATTATGGCCTTTGAACTACCAAAACTCCCTTACGATTACAATGCGCTCGAACCGCATATCGATGCGCGTACCATGGAAATCCATCACAGCAAGCACCACCAGGCATATGTGAACAACCTCAACGCAGCCATCAAAGGAACTGATGCTGAGAAAATGAGTCTGGAAGAACTCTGTCGCTCAATATCTAAATTCCCAGCCGCTGTTCGTAACAATGGAGGAGGACATTACA
>JAGWYI010000108.1 GCA_018969455.1 Bacteroidota bacterium
AAAAACACCAATGGCGTTGCCGTAAATGTGATTAAAAACGCCGCCGCCTCCAAAGCCGGGTTGGAAAACGGGGATCAAATTTTAAAACTCAACCAGCGCTCCATCTCCACTTGGGATGATTTGTCTGAATTCATGGAGGGTACCAAAGCCGGCGATCAAATCGAAATTACTTATGTCAGAAATGGACAGGTGAATACCCTGCGTACCATAATTGGAGAAGAAAAATCATGGGATTGGGATAACTGGAATACCGACAACTGGAATTGGGAAGGCTTTAATGTTGACGTAAAAGAAAAAGATGCCTGCCTGGGTGTATACACCAAAGATTTTAAAACCGGAGAAAACGATGTCGAGGGCGGCGCGCTGATACAGGGATTTACAGATTCATCTGCAGCAGAAGTCGCCAAATTGCAAAAAGGAGATATTATTACCGCAATAAATGCCA
Organism: Bacteroidota bacterium; assembly: GCA_018969455.1. Taxonomy (GTDB): domain Bacteria; phylum Bacteroidota; class Bacteroidia; order Chitinophagales; family Saprospiraceae; genus M3007. Next base: position 446 of record JAGWYI010000108.1, read on the forward strand.
AAAACGTTCAAAACCAGGATGATTTGTGGAACGAAATTGCTCAATACAAAGAAGGTGATAAGGTAAAAATTGATTTTCTTCGAAATGGCCAAAAAATGCAGGCCGAAGCGGTTTTGAAACCCTGTAAAGATAATTCGAATAAAATTGTTCTCGATAATACCGACGAGGCGGGCAACAGTCAGCGCCGTCAATTTATGATCTGGAATTGGGGCCCAAATGAACAAACACGCATGCGCGAAATGCATGTCATTACCATCCATAAGGGAGAAGGCGATGGCCAAAAGGTAAATCCGGTACCAAATGACCGGGTGTTGAAACTGGACAATTTCAAGGCCTATCCGAATCCGACCAGCGCACAAGTGACTGTTGCATTCAGGGCCCCTTCAGCGCCTACCATTGTTTCGCTTATCGATGCTGCAGGCCGACAATTGTTCCGGGAAGAACTGAATGCGTTCAATGGGGAGTATATTCAACAATTCGACCTTACTGAACATGCCAAAGGAACCGTAATTATCCAGGTCGTTCAAGGCGATAAAGTATATTCAGATCAGATTATTGTTAACTGATTCCTTTGCCAGATTACACAGCAAATATCGAAACGGCATCATAGCCACCTCGCTACAGCATACAAACACATCAGCCCCGGCTCCTTCTTTTGAGGAACCGGGGCTTTTTCTTGCTCCAAGAACCTGTTGGAACAAATCCTTGGCCCGAAATTTGGTTTATTCGCTCTATCATCATAATCGCTTCGCATGCTTTCACCGAATTGAAGGATGGATCAGAACCCAACTATCCGAAAAGATGCTTTTTTTATGTCAACCTACCGTTTGACACTGTACAAACAAGTAAACAACGAATGGCACTATTGCCAGATGACTGCGAGTAACGCAGGAAAAATGATTACCGCATTGGGAAAATGCGGCGCCGCTCCAAGCCAGCTGACAGAAGTGCTTTTGCCTCCTCAAACAGATCCAAGTACGGCAATTCAGGAAGCAGGCGCCCAATGGCGCAAACAAGGTTTTGATTATCCCCGACGGAAAGACATGCAGGTCATGAGCCTACATTTCCGAGTGGCTAATGTGAGCGGATGGCCTGCAGGCGCACCCTGGTTTGAAGACTGGAAAACGTTTTATCAAGAGCCTGTTGATCAATTACTTACAAATACTGCAAACGGCTTTGCCAATGGCAGCCACCGATTGCGCGGTCATTACCTGCTTTATTATTATGTACTCGACTCTGAGGCTGCGCGAAGCAGTGTAGAAAGTGTGGTGGCCGCCGCTCCCGTTCGGTTTCCGCTTGATATCCACATTAGTGACCGCGAAATGCACCCAAAAATTGAAATCGATTCAGGTGTTCCCACGCCACTCGCCGATTTGTATACAGGCTTTGAGGAAATGGCCCTTGCTATTTCTGAAGCCTCTCAAAATGTTGTTTTTCAATCGGTTACATTGACTCCTCAGGTGGTTCACGAATCGTCTCGCACCCGTGTGCGCGGACTTGACGCACAGGTACTGCGCCTGGCGCTGCGCGAACGCTGGGGATTTACCTGCAACTATTGGCCTCCACTCGGAGGAACACCCAAATCGGAGGTCGTATACATGACCGAATTCGATGCTCAACTCGAAATGCCCCTCCTGGAAATCTTGAAAAACCGGATTCAAAATCCCGTTTATTTACTGGATTGCGAAGAAGGTATTTTCAAAATTGATCCGGCAAACTTGTATAGAGGTGCTTATGAAGGGGTTGTTTTTGACGACGGACTTGAATGGATCATCTATTTTTCGCACCACAATACCATCTCATTTGGCGGTAATTGGCTTATAAAAGCCTTACGCGAGCACTACTTCGACCAACCAGACAGGCTCAAAACCTGGTAGTTTGTGTTTTTTTCCTGTTTTCGACACTTTTTTTTATCAAAAGTTACAACTATTTAAATTTCAATTATTTGCGTAAAAACATTTGATTTTTTTGGGTGTCCCAGTGTCGAAAACAGGAGGCTCAAAACCTGGTAGTTTGTGTTTTTTTTAGGGAACAGGCATCCCTTTGTAAACTTTCGTCGTCAATATTTGCGTTTGCATGCTCAAAAAACATCGAGTTATGGCAAAACCGCAAGTGTATTTTCATTTCCTGTCTATCACACTCCTGGCTTTTATGTGGGCCTGTACGCCCGATCATGAAACAGCATGGAGCACCGATGATGCCGGCCGCAAAATTCAATATGTTCGACGCAAAAAAGATTTTGCGAAAGATGGACCATATCAAAAATTTTACCCGAATGGCGTACTGCTGGAATCGGCCAACTATGTAAATGATCATTTGCATGGTGAGCGCAAATATTTCCATCCCAACGGCATGCTGGAAAGCGAAGAACATTTTAACAATGGGGTGTATGAGGGCGCCTACAAGAAATATTTCGAAAATGGGACGCTCGCGTTGGAGCAGAACTACATAAAGGGGGCGTTGGAGGGCCAAAGCGTGGCTTATTACCCCAATGGCGTTGTAAAAGAACGCGTAACCCTTAAAGAAAATGAAGAAAATGGGCCTTTTTCAGAGTATTATGAAACCGGGATTTTAAAAACGGAAGGTTTTTACGTGCCTGGTGAAGACCAACCATTGGAAGAAGGCGCCTTGAAATCGTATAATGAACAGGGCGAACTCATCCGTATTGCGGAATGCAAGGAAGGCCGATGCATAACACAATGGAAAAAAGAATAACCTGGTTGCGCGCCCGGCGTTTGCAACCGCCAACAAACAAAACATGATGACTTATTTGTACCCGTCGGGCCGGTTTTACACCTATATTATATTGTGCCTGGTCACGGCCCTTTTACTATTCCAATTCCAGCTGTCGGCTCAGGTAACCGGCGGACAAAGCACTTTTCAGTTTATGTCTTTATCTCCCTCCGCAAGGGCTACCGGTTTGGGAGGATTGGCCATTACCATTAAAGACGACGACCTTGCGCTGGCAGCCCTGAACCCGGGTGCGCTTAACAAAAACATGCACGGCCGTTTGACATTTCAGCATAACTTTTTTTTAAGCGACATCCAACACGGATATGCGGCCTATGGATGGGCGATTCCCAAATCCGAATTTTCCATGCAGGCTGGTATTCAATATATGAATTACGGCGACATCCAGCAAGCCGATGCTTTTGGCAATGTGAGCGGCAAGGTTAAGGCTTCCGAAACGGCCTTCAATGTGGGGCTTTCCAGGGCCTTGGGGCCGCGACTCTCCATCGGATTAAATGCAAAGTTGGGCGTTTCTACCCTCGATGTGTATAAAGCATCGGCCTTACTGGCCGATGCGGGTATCTTATTTGCCGATTCGGCTAGCCGGTTTTCAGCAGCTCTGGTGCTACGCAATGCCGGCGCTGAACTGAATGCCTACGCCAACCAAAGGGAAGATTTGCCCCTTGATCTTCAATTGGGCATCAGCAAACGCCTGAAGTATTTGCCCTTCAGAATCGCCATCATTGCGCATCACCTCCAAAGATGGAACATTCGGTACAACGACCCCAATGCACCCAAAGAAGACGTGCTGCTTTTTGGCAGCGACAACGCTCAAACAGGAGCCGGTGACAATGTTATTGACAATTTTTTCCGGCATTTAATTTTCAATGGAGAGTTTTTGTTTGGTCGGAATGAAGGCTTTCGCTTGCGTTTCGGGTATAACCATCTGCGCAAGCAGGAACTTTCTGTCCAAAATTACCGCAGCCTGGCAGGATTTTCGGCCGGCCTTGGGCTGCGGATTAGTCGTTTTCGGATCGATTTTGGATATGCTGCCTATCATTTGGCTGGAGGTGTGGTGCACATGGGCATCAGCACCAACTTGCGCGATTTCTTTTAGGATCGGCGTTTGCTGAGCCAAATGAAAAGGGCAATTAGAATTGATAACATCCGTAGTGTTGTTTTTTATGGCGTTTTTGTCCCCGGGCTGCCGTTCGTTTAGCGGCTTTATTGCTTCTTGCCGATTTTGCGACATGCACGGTTTTGTTGCTTTTGGCAGTGGTATTTGCAAGCACCTTTTTATTTTCTCCTCGATCATTTTCAACCATAGCGGGGACAATGCGGGGCGCCGTTTCCAATTGGGTTTTGCGGCTGTTGATGGGAGGCAGCGCGGGGCCTGTAAGCAAAGAACCCACGTTGTCAGTTGACGCCAAGGGTTCATTCCGGATAGCGGGGGCAGCATTTGCCAAGGGCAGAACAGGCGCCGCTTTTTTTACGGCAACCCTGGCCACAGGCTTGGCAACGGGGGGGGCAGTTGTAATGCGAACCACATCTCCAACCCCCAGGTTGCTGTTGTTGAGTTGGTTCAAAATGGCGGCATCGCTCACCGTGCTATCTCGATAAACAATGGTCGTATTGGCAAATTTCCGATCGGTATTGGAACCTTTGATCAGATTTTGGGCCGGCAGTAAATTGTGGGCGGCCAGAACGATTGCCAGGCCGAGCCCGTTTTTGAGCTTAATCATGTGATGTGTCATGGATTAATCAGGTGAAAAAATGGTATTAAAGCGATTAAACAGCCCTTTTTAGGAACCCAGGGCTTGAAATTTTATTTGGATCGCAAGGAAAACGTACGTTGTTTCTCCTGTTGCAGAATTTTTCGATACAGGTCCTTATCCTCAATGATTTCTTTCAAGCTCCTTTGCCAAAGCGGGTCCTGTACAATTCCGATGATTTTAATTTCGGTGCGTCGGTTCAATTGGTGTTCACTTTCGGAACAATTGGCATTGTTGTCGCAGCGGTTAACCAGTTGCGTTTCGCCGTAACCTTTCCAGGTGATGTTTTCGGCATTGATGCCCTGGGTATTTACCAGGTACTCCACACAGGATTTCGCGCGTTTTTCTGAAAGGTTGAGGTTGTATGCATCGGCGCCTCGGGCATCGGTGTGCGATCCCAATTCTACCTTGATGCCAGCATTGTCTTTCAGGAAAACAGACAGTTTATCGAGCGTAAGCATGGCCTCTGGGCGCAAGTCCCATTTATCGAAATCGTAGTAAATGTTGTTGAGCTGGAATCGTTTACCAAGCTGAATGGAGTCAAGATCGATGGTTCCCAGGAAATAACCCACTTCATTGCAACGGGTCATAAGCGGCACCAGATCGGGCTCTTTAACACCCATTCCGTCTACGCAAAGGATACAACCATTGATGTTGACATACACTTCGATGCGGCGGTTGAGGTAGCCAGGTTTTCGCACCAGCACGGTATAGTGGTTTCCTTCAGCAAAGGAGAAGTTGAAAGTCGCCTTAGGCAACCGATCAATGGCCAATTCTTGCTGATGGGTGGTATTATTGTAAATTTCCACTTTACAATCGCGCAGGGTATTGATGGGATTGTGGTCGAATGCTTTGTCGAAAATGGTAATGTCAAATACATAGCCCGGTTTGCGCTCCAGTCCAAGTTGGAGTGGGGTTTGAACGTCAAAGGCCTCCAAAACCAATTCCTTGTTGAAATAGGTAGGTCGTTCTGCCAGAATTTTGTACCGTGTTCTGTGGGGAGCTGCCATTGAGAAAGCGCCATTGCGGTCAGACAGGGTGTGCGCAATCGGCGTTTTAAGCAGGTCGTCGTACAGGGTAACGGCAGCGCCCTCGAGCGGAGCGCCGGAAGTTGGGTCAAATACGAAGCCGTTTAAAGGAAGCGTGGCATTGGTCATGGCAGAGGAGCCTGGCTGCGCCAAAATAAGTGAAGGGATTAAACATGCAATTGGGGCAAACATTTTCAGGTACCACATGGGTAGTGTATTTTATTAGAGGATTGAAAAAAGATTGAAATCGGATTTTGTAAGTATTAGACGTACGAATCTTATGCCAATACATAAATGCTTCTAAATTTTAACAGTTTGTTAAGATGTTTATATTTTTCTTAAGGAATTTCCTTTTGTACATTCCGCCGAGACTGATTTTTGAATGTATTTTGGGTGTTTGACAGAGGTGCGGCAGGAGGGAACGCTTTGGGATGAGAAAATGGGGTGGAAAGTGCTGATTTTGAGATAATTTTTTGATTCAGCTTGGATTTTTCGATAAGATACAAGTATCTTTGCGTTCGCTTTTCGGGAGGCTGCGTTAAAATTGCGTTTTTCCCGTTGATTTTGAACAAGTTATAACATTTTCGATCATACGCATTTATGCCTACGATTAATCAGATGGTCCGTCAGGGCCGTGAAAAAGTTGAATACAAAAGTAAGAGCCGTGCTTTGAGCGCAAGCCCACAGAAGCGCGGCGTGTGTACCCGTGTGTACACCACCACCCCTAAGAAGCCAAACTCTGCGTTGCGTAAAGTGGCGAAGGTGCGTTTGGTAAACGGGATTGAGGTAATTTGCTACATTCCGGGAGAGGGACATAACCTGCAGGAGCACTCGATTGTATTGGTGCGCGGCGGTCGTGTAAAAGACCTGCCGGGGGTACGTTACACCATTGTACGGGGTGCGTTGGATACCGCTGGTGTAAACAACCGCAAAAAAAGCCGTTCCAAATACGGCACGAAGCGTCCGAAGAAATAATTTCGTTTGTTTCAGTTTAATGTTCCTTAATCTGAAACAAACATCAATTTTTATACAACATGCGTAAACACAAACCGAAACCTCGAGTATTGGCCGGTGACCCGCGTTACAATGACACAATGGTAACCCGTTTTGTCAACAACCTGATGTGGGACGGCAAGAAGAGCGTTGCTTTTGGTCTTTTTTACAATGCATTGGACATTGTAAAAAACCGCACGAACGAGGACGAGTTGCAAATTTGGAAAAAAGCGTTGAACAACGTAATGCCACAAGTGGAAGTGCGCAGCCGCCGTATTGGGGGCGCCACCTTCCAAATTCCGACGGAACTTCCTGCCAACCGCAAGATTTCTATCGGAATGAAGTGGATGATCAAATATGCACGCGCCCGCAGTGGTAAAGGGATGGCCGAGAAACTTGCAGCAGAAATTATTGCAGCAAGCAAGGGTGAAGGTAGCGCCGTAAAAAAGCGTGAAGACACCCACAAAATGGCAGAAGCAAACCGCGCGTTTGCTCACTTCCGCGCGTAAGCGTTCGGTGCGCCGAAACAATACCGTCGGAAATTGCCTGGTGTCGCGCTTACTGCCTGCACCCGACAATTTTCGGCGGTTTTGGTGTTTTTAAAGGGTTTGAAAACAAAAACATGCTTTTATTTTTCAAAACTTTAAAATGTCAGTACGCTGTTTCGCCCAATTTATAAAAAGCAAGAGTACATTTTATTGCCGCAAGCAATACTTTGTTTCAGAATAAGGCCCCAAAGCCATTCCTCTTTTATCTCAACATTTCACTCTTAACTCATAACGCAACTAAAAAGTTATGGCAACGGACCTCCGGTTTACCCGAAACATCGGTATTGCGGCGCACATCGACGCCGGTAAAACCACTACTACCGAACGTATTCTTTATTACACAGGTGTAAACCACAAAATCGGTGAAGTACACGAAGGCGCTGCTACCATGGACTGGATGGAGCAGGAGCAAGAGCGCGGTATTACCATCACCTCTGCTGCTACCAAATGTACTTGGACAGTAGAAGATCAGAAATTCGACTTTAACATCATTGACACCCCAGGCCACGTTGACTTTACCGTAGAGGTAAACCGCTCCTTGCGTGTACTCGATGGTTTGGTGTTCCTGTTTTCTGCTGTTGACGGTGTTGAACCTCAATCCGAAACCAACTGGCGTTTGGCAGATAACTATAAAGTTCCCCGCATCGCATTCGTTAATAAAATGGACCGTGCCGGTTCCGACTTTTTCATGGTGGTAAAAGACATGAAAGCGAAACTGGGCGCCAATGCCATTCCGCTGCAAGTACCCATCGGCGCCGAACACAACTTCAAAGGGGTGGTTGACCTCGTTACCAACCAGGCTATCGTGTGGAACGAACACGACCAAGGCATGACTTATGAAGTGGTAGCCATTCCCGATGACCTGAAAACCACGGTAGCAGAACAACGCCAAATTCTGATTGAAGAAATTGCTGCATACGATGACAATTTGATGGAAAAATTCTTTGAAGATCCTGATTCCATCACCATCGAAGAAATGCGCGCTGCCGTTCGTGCCGCTGTGTGCGACATGAAAATGACGCCAGTTATGTGCGGCTCTGCCTTTAAAAATAAAGGCGTACAAGCTTGTCTCGATGCTGTTTGCTATTTCTTGCCTTCTCCGCTGGATATCGATGCCGTTAAAGGAACCGATCCCAGAACTGATGAAGAAATTTCCCGCAAACCATCCGTGGAGGAACCATTCGCGGCCCTCGCGTTCAAAATTGCCACCGACCCATTCGTAGGTCGCCTTTGCTTTATTCGCGTTTATTCCGGTAAACTCGACGCTGGATCATACGTGTTGAACACCCGCACCGGCGACAAAGAACGGATTTCGCGTTTGTACCAGATGCACGCCAACAAACAAAACCCAATCGAAAAAGTAGAAGCAGGTGACATTGCTGCTGCTGTTGGTTTTAAAGATATTCGTACCGGCGATACCTTGTGCGATGTAGACAAACCCATCGTGCTCGAAAGTATGGTGTTCCCCGAACCGGTTATCGGTTTGGCAATCGAGCCTAAAACCCAGAAAGACCTCGACAAGCTGGGTATGTCGCTCAACAAACTCGCTGAAGAGGATCCAACCTTCCGCGTACGGTATGATGAAGATACCAACCAAACCGTTATTTCCGGTATGGGTGAGTTGCACCTCGAGATCATTGTCGACCGCTTGCGTCGCGAATTTAAAGTAGAATGTAACCAAGGCGCGCCTCAGGTTAATTACAAGGAGGCGCTTACTAAAACGGTTAACCACCGCGAACGCTTGAAAAAACAAACGGGTGGCTCGGGTCTCTTCGCAGATATGGAGTTTTTCCTCGGCCCTGCCGATGAAGCATTCCTGGAATCGGAAGAATTCAAATCCGGCAAGAAAAAACTGCAATTCGAATGGGCAATTGTGGGTGGTGCGATCGATAAAAACTACCAAAAACCAATCATCGATGGTTTCAACCAAATGATGAGCAATGGTATTTTGGCTGGTTATAACATCGACTCCATGAAAGTTAAGGTGGTAGACGGTAGCATGCACGCTGTGGACTCTAAGCCAATCGCATTTGAATTGTGTGCGAAAGAAGGTTTCCGCGCCGCTGCTCCGGGTTGTAAACCACAAATCATGGAGCCAATCATGAAACTGGAGGTTATTACTCCGGAAGAATACGTAGGCCCGGTTATCGGTGACTTGAACCGTCGCCGCGGTTTGCCTAAAGGACAGGAAACCCGTATGGGTGGCGCTGTCGCCATTCAGGCTGAAGTGCCGCTGGCTGAAATGTTTGGCTATGTAACACAGTTGCGTACCCTCACTTCCGGTCGTGCGTCTTCTACCATGGAATTTAGCCACTACGCACCGGCTCCAGATGCAATTGCAAAACAAGTGATTGAAAAATCAAAAGCAGGCAAATAATATCTGTTTGTTTTTGATCC
>JAGWYI010000769.1 GCA_018969455.1 Bacteroidota bacterium
AAAAGCTTATAAAAACTTCGATCTCCTGATCGAAAACATGGGACAACACCATGCCCTCTTTGTAGAAACGGTGTCGGAGCGCAGTTTCAGAGCACCCAACCGAAATCAGGAACGGGTGCTGCTCAATAAGGTGAGCGGATTCAAAGACATGGGTCTGGTGGCGCTGGCCAGCGCCGTACAACCCTTTTCTTTTTATGGAGATTACCTGCAAATTTTAGATAAAGACTACGTCAACCCCATCAGTCCGGGAAGCCCCGATTTGTATACTTTCGTGCTGGAAGACAGCATTCCCGATGGCCCCGATACCATTTGGGTCATCTCTTTCCGACCTCGAAAAGGCAAACTTTTCGAAGCCCTCGAAGGCGTTATTTGTCTGCATTCTTTTAGCTGGGCCATCCGAAGTGTACGCGCACAACCCGCCGATCAATCGGGAAATGTGCACATAAAAATTGAACAATCGTACCAATTGGTGCCAACAGCCGACCCTTTCCCCAATCAGAAACACGCAAAACGCCGTGATTGGGTGTTTCGCGACCTGAAATGGTTTCCGGAACAACTGAATTTTGAAATCAATGTACCCAAATACCCGGCACCCTACGCAGGGATGCGCATTCAAGGCAAAAGTTTTATTTCCGGGGTGAAAATTGATGTTCGAATCCCGGAAAATACCTTCATATCTCAAATGCCGCTCTACATCGACCCCTCTGCCGATCGCAATCGGGAACACAGCGGGGTTTGGCAACTTTGGCGCAATCCCGCGCCACTGAGCCTGCGCGAGAGCCGTACCTATACCTGGCTCGACAGCCTAAGCCGACAAAAACGCCTGGCATGGGTGAACCTGCTGTTCAATTATGGCGCTACCGGAAAGGTTAATCTCCTAAGCAACATCAACCTCGATCTGCCCAAACTGTTCCGGTTCAACCATTTCGAAGGCCTGCGCACTTCTATTGCACTCACCAATTCCGAATTTCGCCCCCTGCGCCTGCCCAAACGAATCGAATGCGGCGCTTCGGCTGGGTATGCCTTTAAAGACAATGCCTGGAAATACGGGGGCTATGGCATCTGGCACATTACCCGGTTTTCGGAGACCCAACTCCGACTCGATTGGCACCATGACATTCTTGAACCCGGCGCCTTGCACGAATTGCCCAAAGCCGATTATGTAAATCGCACATTTTATGCGCGCAAGATGGATTATGCCGACACCAAGTCGGTCACGTTGAGCAGCAATCTTTGGCGAGGAGCCACCGCCCGCCTGCTGGTTCAAGAGCAAATTTTGCAACCTGCATACGCCTATCGCTTTCTGGCGCAGGATGGCCAACAGTTGAGCCGTTTCAATTTCCGGGAGGCTACCTTGGTGCTCCGGTATTCAGCCGACGCCAAAACCCGCAACTTTTTGGGTGATGCTTTCGATATTACCAACAAAATACCCATTCTGGAAATCGCCTATACCCGCGGTTTTTCAGAAAAAAACAAGCCCTACGAGCGTTGGGCCATGGCCTTGCATCAATCGTTTTTTATTCCAAAACTGGGCCGCCTGCGCTTGCGCTTCGAAGCCGGACAGGTTAC
>JAGWYI010000109.1 GCA_018969455.1 Bacteroidota bacterium
CTCACCATCCCCAATTTCCCCTGGAATGGCGGCAATAACGACATCGTTAAAGTATGCATGAACAACAGCAATTGCTGCGAATCGAAAGAGTTCGATGTACCCGATTGCCTCATTCAGGGCGGACCATGCTCCATCAGCAATTTGTCGGTGGAAGTGGGAACCTGCACGAGCGACAGCACCTACAAGGTTGTTGTTAACTTCAGTGTAAGTAACCCTCCGTCCAATGTTTTCTCCCTGTGGGCAAATGGGGTGTTGCTCGGAACCTACGAAATTAGCCAATTGCCTCTTGTTATCTCCAATTTCCCTTGGGATGGCGGAACAAAAGATTTTGTGAAAGTATGCTTTGGCAATGGTGGGATTTCAACCTGTTGCGCCATCAAGGAATTCAATGTGCCCGATTGCCTCAATCCTACGGGCCCATGTACCATCACCAACCTGATTGTGGAAACTGGCGCCTGCACCGGCAATGCGACCTATAAAGTTGTTGTTAACTTTAATGTGTCCAATCCGGCATCTAACCAGTTCGAGCTCTATGCAAATGGTGTATTGTTTGGTACCTATAACCTGAGCCAGTTGCCACTCGCCATCGACAACTTCCCTTGGGGAGGCGGCGCCAACGACCAGATAAAGGTGTGTATTGTGCCCAATGCACCAAATGTAGCCTTGTGCTGTGCCTTCAAATCATTCCAAACGCCTTCTTGTTTGAATGATGATTGCAAAATCTATGATCTCGTGGTGCTGAAATCACCTTGTTTATGCGGTCAGTTCTTTGCGCTGCTCCAGTTTAAGTACACCAACCCCGGCCAATCTTTCGATGTGGTGCTCAATGGAAATGTAGAGGCTACCTATCCCTACAACTTCCCACAGCCCATTATTGTGGGGCCGCTCAACGGCGATAATACCACCGAGTACAAGTTCCTGATCAAAGACCACAATGTTGCTGGCTGTGCCGATGATTTCAATCTGGGCAAGGTAGACTGCCCACAATCACCCACATTCAGCCCAACCGATGGAGGCTCTGTCATTCTGGCGCCAAACCCGGCAAGCGATTGGCTCAATGTACTGGTTCAGTTGCGCAGTGCAGGTAAGCCCGGCCAATCAAGTGTAGATGTATATCACGCCGACGGCAGACTTATGATGAGCCGAATTGTACCAGATGCATCCAACTTCCAACTGGACATTTCAAACCTGCCGGCAGGCATGTACCGAATGGTCTTGCAAACGGAAGTGGGCCGCCTCGATGGTACTTTTGCCAAACAGTAAAAGCAGTTTTTGTCGCATAATCATGCGTCATCCCGAATGCTCGGGATGGCGCATTTTTTTCAATTACATCCAGTTATTATACCAGGATTCGCCGGATTTTGTGGATAGATCAGGATGGATTTCGGTGATTTATAACGATTTATAAAGATCGTTATGCACAAAACCGGCAGGCGTGAAGTAAACAGAGCCAACCCCGTGCCGCCTGAAAGTCAGCACCCGTTGGCATATTACACCGTGAATTTCAATAATTTAACCCGAAAACCATGCACCAATACATGCTCAATGCATTTTCTTGGAGCCAATTAAAAATATAAATTTTACAGGCTCTTAGTTTCCGCCCCCGGCACGTCGTTCCATGCGTTTTTGACGGGCTTCCTGCAAACGTTTTACCAATGATTCACGGAATTCCCGCTCTGCAACCGGGATTTTGGCAATTTTCCGCAAAGGCAACACTTTTCGCAACTTTTGTGACAACTCTTTTTCCAGATCGATTTCACGACTGCGCAATTCGAAGTATTTTTTAACGTAATCCTCTACCTCGTTGTCGTTCATGCCATCAATTTGCCGATTCATTTTAAGCTCGCGCTGAAGCGACTCGCGTTTGTCGAGATATTCGTTGTACAACGGCCAAAAGCCTTGGGCTTCCTCCGGGCTGAGGTTCAAAATTTCGGTGAACATGGCAACCCGATATGCCTTGATCTTTTCATTGCGCTCTTCAGCGTTGTTCTGAGCCTGTAGCGAAATGGAAAGCAGCGTCAGACATAATATGGTTAAAAATTTGTACATGGTGAGCCAATTTTGTGTTTTAAAGTAGTTGTTCGAGTTCTTCTTCACTCATCTCATCCAGCAAGGGTGTGATATCCTCGCTTTTAACATCAACCGATTTGGGGTTTCTTTTTTTATGTGGCAATTCTTTGTTTTGCCTTGTATTGCCACTACTCTCGTATTCGGGCAAAGATGCAAGTTGCTCTGAATCAAATTCATGTACATTTTCCAATACATAAGCCTCAAGTTCTTCCTGACTAATTGTTGCCGCCAATTGTTCAGAACCCAGTGCCATGGGTTGAAATTCACTTTGCCGAGCAGGCTGGAAAAACCAAAAGGCTGCAAGGAGCATGGCGATACAGGCAGCCGCTACCATCCAATAGCGCAGTTTTATAGAACTGCCACGCAAACCATGGCGCGTGTTGGTTCCTCCCGCCTGGGTACGTTGAATGCCTTTTTGCTTCATCTTTTGAAACAAATTGCCTTCAAACTGATCAAAATACCCTTCTGGCACTTTAAGGCCGTCTCCTTGTTTTTTTAGGTCGGCCAAAAAGGGGGATAAGTCCCGAAGTTCCTCTTCCAAATTTTCCCTGTTTTTCATAACACGACGATTGAATTTTATGGATTAAAAAAAGTAAGCTTAAACGGTTTGGGTAATTGACTTTCCGGCTTTCCTATTCTCTGAAGGCAGCCTCAATTTTTTTTGTTGCATGATGAAATGATGCCTTCAAAGCGCCAACCGAGGTTTCAAGTACTTCGGCCATTTCTTCGTATGGCATTTCATCAAAATACCGCAAGTTAAATACAATCCTTTGCTTTTCAGGGAGTTGCATTATGGCTTCTTGCAGTTTAGCTTGTACGGCATCTCCATCAAACCACGCATCAGCCTGTAAAGCCGCTGCCGAAATAACTCCAGAAGCATCCAGCGAACCAGATTGCCTCCGTTGGCGGTTTTGGATAAATGTAATGGCTTCGTTCGTGGCAATTCGGTATAACCAGGTATACAATTTCGACTTGCCTTCAAATTGAGAAACCCCTTTGTATATTTTAATCAGGGCGTTTTGCAACACATCATCCGCATCTTCGTGGTAACTTACCATCCGCCGAATATGCCAATACAACCGCTCCTGGTAAGCAGCAACCAAAGCCCTGAAACCCTGTTCAAAATACTTCTCCGACCGCAACAGTGCGACGATTTGTTCTTCCGACATGGCTTTGTTTGCTTCTTTCCTGTGCAAGGCGGATCAATTTATCATTAGGACGAATCTTTCCTGAAAAGGTTTAATTCCGTTTAAAATTTATTCCCGGGCAACCGATTTGTATTTTTGGCGCTCATTCAAACCTGAGTAGAATTTCCCCGTAAAAGTTATGCTTCAACGCGTTTTTCAAAAATACACCGGTTTCCTCCGCAGCCTTAAAGCAGTTTATGTGCTCAACAACCTGCTGAACGCCAATGCGCTTCAACATAAACGGCCACTGTACAAAAAATACAAACTAAAAAAAAGCCGTTTCAGCCCCCTCGGAAGCAAAGATTTTTCAGGACATCACCATCCGGATATTCCCTGGATTGATCAACCCGATGCTTTGCAAAAGATGCCACAACAATATGGCTGGAACCAATTGCCAAACTATTTCCAGGATAAAGTTCCACATTTTATCGAATCGGGTTATATGATACTCGAAGGCTTTTTTTCTTCCGAGTCTATCCATGCCTTGAACACCGAAATTGACCAGCTCCTGCAAGCTGGAAAAACAGATTTCAACTACACCGGGAAAAAAATTTTCAACCTCTTCCGGCAAAGCGCAGTCGCCGATCTGCAATTCTTCAGAAACCCGACCATGCTCCAATACCTGCAGTTTTTGCTTGGAAAACCCATATTACCCTTTCAAACCCTGAACTTTACCCTCGGCAGTGAACAAAGAGCACATTCCGACTTTATCCACATGAGCACCGAACCTCAAGGATACCTGATCGCTACCTGGATCGCCCTCGAAGATGTAACTCCAGATAGCGGCCCTTTGTTCTATTATCCCGGCAGTCACCGGCTGCCTTATCTCACTACCCAACATTACCCATCCGGAAACACCTTTTTTACCATCGGAAGTGAAAGCAACAAACGATATGAAGACGCTATTGAAGCACAAATTGCGCAATATAAACTGGAAAAACAATTCTTTTTGCCCAAAAAAGGCGATGTCCTGATCTGGCATGCCAACCTTTTACACGGAGGAAGCCCCATTCTGCGCGCAGGCGCTACCCGCAAAAGCATGGTTTGCCACTATTTTACCGAACAGGTAATCACCTATCATGAAATTTCTCAAAGGCCTGCTTTGCATTTGCCTTTTCCCCGTTAATCTCTACAAAAACATACCAACACGCCCTATGACAGCGTTTTTTACCAGTTTGCAATTCAACAACCCCTTTTTACCGGAATACATGTACTTTTGCAAATTCTGAATCCCAATCGGAATGCCTTCTTGAAGACAACCGATTGCAATTCACAGGATGAATTAATATAAATCTTTGAAAATGAAATATATCCGAGGTTCGGTAATTTTGATCTGTGTACTGTGCTTTTGCACACAAGCTTTTGCACAAATGAAAGGCTGGGAAGTAGGCGGCTGGATCGGAGCATCCAATTATTTTGGCGATCTCAATACCAACTGGCGGCTCAACCGAGCCCATTTGGCAGGTGGCGCACTCGCCCGATACAACCTCAACGACCGATTGTGCGTACGCCTGGGCGCCAGCGTAGGCGCGCTGAGCGCCACCGACGCCGACTCTAAAAATATATATGAAAAACGCCGAAATCTGAGCTTTAATACCTATCTGGCTGAAGGCGCTTTCCTGTTCGAATTTAATTTTTTACCCTATATACACGGCCACCGCGATTACTTCTTTACCCCATATGTCGTGTTGGGACCTACCGTTTATTTCTTTAATCCCACCGCTCAACTTAATGGCAAAACCTACAAACTGCGCGAACTCGGCACGGAAGGCCAGTTTCGGGGCGAAGAATACAATACCATGCAGGGCGCTTTCCTGTATGGTATCGGATTAAAATATGATTTGTCTTACCGATGGAGCATCAGCATGGAAGTGAGTGGCCGAAAACTGTTCAACGATTACATCGATGACGTAAGTGGCAATTACGCCGATAGTCGGGATATTCGTTCCCAACGCGGCGATATCGCAGCAGCACTCGCCGACCGATCTGTTGAGCCGAAAATTGGCTTGCCCGGCCGCCAACGCGGAAATGGCAAAAAAAACGACACGTTTGTTATGGCCGGAATCAGCCTGCAATATTATTTCGGCGCCATCCGATGCCCCGGAATCACACGGTAACGCTTTTTATTGTGTAGCGCCCGTCCGATTACGCCATATTTCCAAATCGGCATTCCCTTTCAAACTATCTCCCATCAATATATAGGCGTTGCCTCGCGCCTTGTAGGCCCGGTCAAAATCGGGCTTTAATTGAATGGTTTGACTGAAATCGGAAATCGCATCCGGTAGGTGGCGCAAATTCAGTTGAGACAAGCCGCGGTTGTAAAAATACTCGGCATCTGTCGGATTGTGACTTAAATACGCGTTCAAATCGGCCACCGATTGCGCATATTGTTTGGTAATACCATACAAACCTCCCCGATATTTATAAGCCTCATACAATTCAGGATTGATGCTCAATGCTTTGGTGAAATCGCTTACAGCCTGATTTACAGCTTGCTCGGCCAGTTTGCGGTCTTTCATCCGTCCTACCGAATCGCCGTATTCCATACCGCGCCACAAATAAGCCTTCCCAAAATTGTCGCCACTTGTTTCTATCGCCCGGTTAATTAATACCACGGTGTTCCGCCAGTCTTTGATCCGGTTAACTGTTTGCACCAAACAACCCAATCCGAGTATGCCCAACAATACCCAAAAAATACCTTCCCATGCGGGCTTTTGGGCCTTTATATACCCGGGCAAACTTGCTATAATTGCAAATATCCCCACCGAACCCAAATAATTGTACCGATCAGACCGCAACTCAAAAGTTCCAAACGTAGCATAGGGAAGGGAAAATACCACATGAACCAAATAAAACAACAATCCATACCACAGTACCGGAAATTGACCCCGCATACGGTAAGCGCCCCAATATACGCCAGCCACCATGAATGGCGCCGCATAATAGGTCCAAGGCCAAATGCCTCCTGTTTTTACAAAAGGATACCAAATGCTAAAACCCTGCGGAATCAATAGCTTGATCCAGTAAAAGGCCAGGGTATGGAAAATCATCAATGCCCGATCGAAAAAGGTAAAATCCGCAGGGGTATTCAAATGCGAGGCAAGGGTACGAGAATACAGGGTTAATATGCCAAATCCCAAGGCCAATACAAAAAATGGCGCCTTTTCCAGCACACTGCGCCTATTAATGGGGCGACCCATCCAAAAATCCAATACAAACAAACTCAATGGAACGCTCACCGCAATGGACTTCGACAAAGCAGCCAACACAAAAAATCCAAGGGAAAGCCAATAAGACATCCCAAACCCTTCTTCTTTTCGGTATCGCAAATAATATGCATACGACAATAACATAAAAAGTACAGCCAAAGGCGTACTCATCGCTGCTATCCAGGAAACAGCCTCCACCTGAATCGGATGGAGCGCAAATAAAAAACAAACCAACAAGGCCGACATTGCAGGCAGCGACATCAAACGCAATACCCGAAATAAAAAATACACATTCAGCGCATGAATCAAAGCACTCAACAAATGGTACCAAAAGGCCTGATCTTTTCCCATCATATAGGCAATGCCATATACTCCCCAAGTGACCGGCGCATACATCCCCAAATTAAAATGACCAAACAAATTGAATTCTGTAACTGCCGGATTGTCTACCGTGGCAGAATGATCGTCCATGCTCACCATCCCGTTTTGAAACCCCGTGGCAAACACTAGAAAAGATAAAATCGCGAGAACAAAGGACCACCAGGCCGCAGAGTCTGTAATTTGACTTTCGGACGCTTGTTGCTTTTTCTCTTCTACTTTGGCTGGTTTTTGTTTTGCCATATCAAATCAGGTAGTTCTTAGTTGGAGCGTTTTATAAAATGTATTCAAATGCCCTTATGAACGCACAAAAATAGAACCCCAAAATAGAATTTGCCACATTAAATGTCAGAAAGTAAGGCAGCGCCCTTCAGCAAATTTGGATCTTCAATTACAAGAATGTACCTTCACGCTCATACAATAAGCCAATTTCCATCTTTAATACATTGTCCAACAACCTTTTATCTATCTACATGAAACATTTTCTTTTCTCTCTGGCCCTCTCTGGCCTTGCAATCTCCGCGCTGGCTCAAAATGGAAGCGCACGCCTTTTCCTGGATTTACCCAGTATTTACCTTGCAGCACCTGATGTACAAAAAGTGGGAAATCTGCTTGGAGCAGGCGCCGAAACCGCTTTTAACGTGGGCACCCACTGGTGTGTGGGCCGAATCGGTGGCGGCGCCGTTTTCAGCCTCGACCCCAAAGCCGACGACGTAGGAGGCTCTTTTGGTACCAACCCTTACGGATTGGTCGAATTCGGATTGGGGCGGTATCGCTCCAACGGAAACCAATGCGCCAAAACCCACCAATCGGCTTTTACTGCTATGGCAAAAGGCGGCCTCCGCTATAATTTTGAAAAAGACGCTAAAAATCCCCTGGAATATACCGCAGGAGCCGAATTGGCTTATTTCTTTATCCGCGACATGTTCAAAAATAATGAAATTTTCCTGAATACCAATTATTTCGTGAAAAGCAAGGTCATTGGGGTAAATTTCGGATTTAAACTTTTCCTCAACCTCAAGGCCCGCCGCGATTACTAATCCCCGCCCGTCAACACAAAAATGAAATCCCGAACCGGATGTATACTTTACGCCGCCAGATTTTGTGCATAACGATCTTTATAAATCATTATAAATCAGCGAAATCCATCCTGATTTATCCACAAAGTCCGGCGAATCCTGGTATAATAATCCTGGTTCGGGATATTTTATTGGCCAATACATTCCAACTGCCAACCAAAAGAAAACTGGAAGCCTCCCGCAAAATGCGCGTTGAAATCATCGAACGCCTGGCCCCTTTATTTTAAAATCATACTTCAGCCGCCAATACTTCAGCCTCTTTTTCCTCATATACCGCAGCATTACCTGGCGTAAGCGGCCATTTTTCCAAGATTCGGAAACCTGCCAAACTCAACAAGGCCAAGCCTGAAAGGGTATACCACAAACTCGAAAATCCCCAGGCTGCAATCATTTGTGTACCCAATAGGGGCGCTATGATGTTGGCCACTGAATACGACATGCCATAAAATGCCGAATAGGCCCCCTGGTTGCCCTTCTCCGATTCCCGATACATGTAGTTGCTGCTAAATGGCATCACAAAGATCTCGCCCAAGGAGATAAACAACATGTACGACAATGCCGATAAAATGCCGGAAACCGGTAAATTGAAACTCAAATACGCCAAAATATACATGAGTAAGCCCAAGCGAACAAACCACAACATGGGCCGCCGTTTCTCAATCAGGTAAATCAAGGGCATCTCTACCACAAATACAAGCAACCCGTTGATTGCCATCACCAAACCTATTAGGTACTCTGGCCATTGATGTGCCTGCTTGAAATATACCGGTACCGTCCATACAATTTGCATAAATACCAATGCGCCCAAAAATGTAAGTCCCCAAAAAAACAAAAATCGACGATCCCGGTATGGCGACATCGGCCCGCCTTCACCATGAACCGCAAGCGCTGTCTCCGGCGCCGAAACCTCTACGCCCGGTGGCAATAACCACCGCAAGGCAAGGGCCGCCGCGATGCACGTGAGCCCATCAATCCAAAACAACCAACTCCATCCAAAACTCACCAAAAATCCACCAACTACCGGCGATATCGTCCAGCCAATGTTGAAGGCCATCCGCATCAAGGATACGGAACGCGTGCGAGTCTCTAGCGTACTGTTCCGCAAAACAGCAACCGAGTTGGCCGGCCGAAATGCCTCCGATACCAAACTCATTAAAAATACCGTCCCGCAAATCATCCAGAAATCAAGCATAAAATACAAAACCAGCAACATGACCCCGTTCAAAACCAAACTCCAAAGTTGTACCTGATAATACCCAATCCGGTCGGTCAACTTGCCGCCCAAATAGGCGCCCCCTATTGCGCCTACTCCAAAACATCCCAAAATGTATCCCGCCGAACGAATGTCAAAATGTAAAGCCTGGGTAAGATAAATGGTGATAAAACCAATGACCATTGATCCTGTGCGGTTTACCAAATTTACCGCAGCCAAAAACCAAACAGCCCGGGAAATCCCTCGGTACGAACGCAACCAACGATGATAAAGAGTCAACAGCATAGTTTTTTAACAGAATATGTCTTCCTATCAACAAGCTGAAAAAGATTTAAGTTCTTTGCCCCTCAAAAAACTTTTCCCGGTTTATACCTGAATCTTATGATTAACACCGAACGACTGATTCTTCTCCCAAGCGACCTGCATATGCTGGAATCTATTGTCAACCAAAACTGGGAACAACTTTCTGCCCAAATTGACGGATATGCCGTGGAAAATAATGGCTGGTACGAAGATTTTCAGGTTTTTATCTGGATGCGCGATTTAGCCCAGGACGGAGCCCTGGAAACCAATTGGTGGAATTACCTGATTCTGCATAAAGCCGACCGTAAACTGATCGGTACCTGTGGCTTCAAAGGGGCGCCAGGGCCCGATGGTGTAGTGGAAATCGGGTATGAAATCGCAGAAATTTAC
>JAGWYI010000110.1 GCA_018969455.1 Bacteroidota bacterium
GGAAACAACCAATTGTCGACACCACCAAGGAAATACAACATCTTCTCCGATCCAAAAGATGAGGCTGCAGCAAACCGGAGGGCTAAAATTGAACGCCTGTCAAGTTGCTGATAGTGCCTTGCATCCAGTCCGATGATGGTCATGAATCCACGGTTAAATTTCACACTTAAATTAGGGTTGGCGTTCACATCGAATCGCTTGACCGATTCAACCCATACCTTTGCTCGCGTACCGGTGCGCAGATTAAGATCCACATCTACGGTGTTATCGTACACAGCGCTGAGGCGTATCCCTGCTCGCTGTTCAGCGTAATTCGGCACATCCAGGGTAGTTTTGTTGGTGCTAAGTACAATTTTTTTGTCTTGTCGAAGCGTTGCCATTGCTCTGAGGCTAAAAAAGGGATCCAATGGATACCGAAGTTCGTATTGCCCCAACAAGGTATTCGTCCGAATTTGGCGTTGATCTGGCGCCGAGCCCGGTTGGTTCTCGTCTATGGTATTCACCACGGTTTTGCGGTAAAGGGCCACACGGCGATCGAGCCGTTTCTTTTTGTTGTCGAACCAAAGGTAATATTCAGCCCCATTGAAGGTGGTAGGCAAGCGAAATCCGGCCTCAACCACATAATCTTCCAGCAAATCTTTAAAATTGGCCTTCAGCAATACCCCGGGAGGGGGCGTTTTAAAACCATTGGGGGAAGCGGCGTAACTATCCATCCCGCCAAATAGCAAATTGTTGTCTACGGTGGTTGAAACATAATCCGTTCGGAAGTGGAGCCGATATGGAACAATTCGGGATGGATAAAAGCGCAAGATGTTTTGGTTGTAATTGCCATCAACAAATGGTCGGGTTTGGATTCGGGGAGCATTTGCGGGCTTGGGCATGGAATCGGCACTCAGTGCAGCAGCCGATTTTGGTTTGGGCGCCGTTGGTTTTGGTTTGACTGATGGTCCGGGTTGCAGATAGTCTGGCATTTGAAAATACCAGCCAGGTGGAATGAGCGCCTGGGTGTCTTTTTTCACCACCTCCGTTATATTGGCATCGGCAGGGGTTGGGGTTTCAGCCAAATCGGGTCGAGGTATTTCAGGCAATGGAATGCCTGCTTGAATAAATTGAATTTCTCGTGCACGGGTGAAGGGGGCACTTGTTTTTGTTTCAACATCCAGAGGATGGATAAAAAACTGGGTTTTCCTGCCTTTACGAGTGGTTTCCACCATTTTTTTGCAGCGAAAATGACCATTTATTTCCAAGAGATTGGCCTCATAGTTTGTCTGATTCCAGGTACTTGACCGTTTTTTATATACCGGCATGTATTCGATGCTGTCAATTTGAGTGCGGTCAATGTTTTTCAAAACGGTATCAAGCGGGGCAAGAAAAACGCTTACACGTTCAGGCGCCCATTCTCCGGTTTGACGTGTATCCAATGCTTTTATTGCGCTGCCATCTTTTAAATAAAGGACGGCTTGATGATAGGCAATGTAAGGCAACATTTTCCCAACACTCCGATTCACAATGCCATTTTCGTTGCTCAAAAAAGCAAAGTGGGTACTATCCACTGCAATTGGGTTGCTTTCATCCACCATGGGTGTATTGGTGAGTTGAACCAACTCCGAACTCCTGTTTTCGAGGTCGTAAAAAAACAAATCGAAATGACGCAATGGTAAAATGGAATCGAGTTTTTGGGCAGAAAGGGTATCACTGGCTCGGTTACTGGCAAAAATTAAACCACGGCGACCGTCTAAATGAGCGTATGCAAGTTCGGTATCATCCCAAAAATCCTGGGTAAGGCGTTCAATTTGACGGGTAACCGTTCGGTAAATGAATAAATCGGAATAGCCTTTGATGGAGGCAGCAAACGCGATTTCATTGGCATTTAGATGATCCATACTATATACCCGCTGGAAATCGGGGGCAAGGTCGCGAAATACTTTTTTACCCGTTTTAACCTCTATTTGAACCAGTTTTAGGATATCCCGCTGTTCAATGAGCACACTAAGTTGTTTGTTGTCGGGATTCCAGGCCAGCAATGGGTAATTGTAATCGGTAGTTTGAAGGGCGTTTCGGATGCCTCCGCGGATGAGGAGTTTTCGTTTGCCCTGTGCCACATCGGCCACGTACACCCTCCAACTGCCCATGTTGTTGCTTACCCAGGCCATTTTCTTTCCATCCGGGCTCAAACGAGCGTGGTAAAGTGGAAGATCCCGTTTGTTTTTAACCGAAAACAGACGACTTTTTTGCAAAGGCTGAAATTGTTTTTTTTCTTCTTGATACCTACTCAAGAAATAGGCGAGAAGCGCATCTGTAGTTCTCTTATAGCCAGACCCTAATACATACAAAAAACCAGCATCAATGCTTCGATTGATGCGTGTCAGATAAAGTAGGTTGGAAATGGTTCCCTTGCCATAGTGCAACCCGATATAGTACCAAAAGGCATGACCGGCAAGGCGTGGATAGGACTTGGCCAGCCGGTCAAAATTGAGAAATTTTTTGTTGAGCAATACATCCCTCAATTGATTGTCTATCAAATCGTTCCATTCCTCGCCACAATAAGCGCCCAGTCCTTCTGTATACCATACGGGCAGATTGAGTAGTACGGCATTTTGCACAATTTCCTGCAAATTGGCGCCATACAACATGGAATTGAGCAATACACCCGCCATCCCCTCTCGAATCTGGGCACGCAGATGCCTGTGGTTTCCATCAAAAAAGACAAATACCTTATTGCCGATCACTTTGGTTTCTCCGGCACGCAGCAAAAAAAGTTCATCTTCTCCGATATTACTCTGCTTCAGGTCGGTCAGGTCGCTGAATACCAGCATTTCTATTTTTTCTGTCATCTGATGTTCCAGCAATTGTTGAACTGCCGGAAAATCCAACTCCGCCATTTGAAGGGCCGATTGCGCTACATTTCGGGCATCGCCATACCAATAGGTGGTAAAATAGGGCGATTCGTACAGCAACCAATCGTCGAACTGGTGATGATATTGCACCCGGTTTTTGCCAAAAGAGGTTTGGGAAGTGGTTTGCGCGGCACTCCAGAAAGGGGAGAATGCCAAAAATAGGAGAAAAAAAGATCTAAAACAGTCGTTTTTGTACATAGGCCGCGCCAATTTGGTGTAAATATGGGGCATTTTTGGCGTTTAGGGCAAGAGTAATTCAGCATTGCATGGCAAAAAGGAGAAATAACCGGGTGGAAAAAAATTTGAAGTTGATTTCATCTCAGATATTTTATCAACATTTTGTTGCGAAAGTAGATTTATTTACTATCTTTGCCATTAGAGCCCATTAAAAATATTATTACCTTTAATTTGAAAAGGATTTTTTAACCAGAATAGGCGCTTTTTGCCTCTAGTGCTCGGGATAATGGGACTAATTACGGCGAAGAACGGAAGGACGAATGGCAAAAAATACTGACATATTTACAAAAAATATACATTTGTATAGCCATTTAACCAATTTTTCAAAAAAACAAGCTACACAATCCCCACTTCCTTCAAACTAAACAAAACCTCCGCGCCGCGCACTTCCATGCGCAGGCGTCCGTCAGGCGCAACCCCGCGCACGATGCCTGTAAATTCCTGCCCGTCGGCAATCCGGCGGTAGAGGCCAGGTTCGTTGAGGCGAAACAAACGCTCGGTGTAAGCAGCCCGCAAATCGGCCATTTTGCCCGATTTTAATTGCAAATACCTACTTTCCAGGCATCGCAACAGGCTGTTTTCCAGGTTGTCCAGGTCAAATTGCCTTCCGGTTTCCAAAGCAAGCGAACTCGCCCGAATCAATTGTGAATCAAACGCTACCTGATTCACATTCAAGCCAATACCAACAATGCTCGTTTGTAAAAATTTGCCCGATATGCTGTTCTGAATTAAAATACCCGCACATTTTCGGTCGCCAAAATAAAGGTCGTTGGGCCATTTAAGGGTACATGGGGCCACAGCGTTTAAAACAGCGCAGGTATCGTGCAGGGCGAGCGCAATTGCCATATTTAGGTCAAATTGGGCCTCAATTTTCAGCCAATTAGGGTACAGAATGACACTCAGCGTCAGGTTTTGCCCAGGGCTGGAATGCCAGGAACTGCCAAACTGACCGCGTCCGGCCGTCTGATTGTCAGCCCGAACCACAGCGCCCTCAGGTGGCCTGCTTTTTGAGGGTCCAGCACCGGCAATTAAAGCCGCAGCATATTCGTTCGTAGAGGGTAAATCTCTGAAGCGAAAATAAACTTTTCCAATGAATAGCGTGTTTGACATCTATGGGTTGCAAGGTAAAAAGAAGCGTATTACCTTTGGGGTAAGTACTTGCAGACACACAAATGTCCTTACATTTACCCATATTTTTTAACAAATCTTGTCCTGCCAGGCGGGCAGTACAAGACTAACTTCTTAAATTTGAATTTGACAACATCCCAGCGGTTCAATGGCCGCACCCAGGCGTCTGAACAACTCAACCGCATCATCGTTGACGGCATTTTGGACAAAAAAGGTAAAAACATCGTACAACTCGATCTCCGACACCTCGGCGATGCCCCTACAGACTTCTTTATTATTTGTGAAGGGGATTCTAACACGCACGTCAAAGCGATTTCCGACAGCATCTACAAAAAAGTGAAGGAAGAACTTCACACGATGCCAGCACACACAGAAGGCTCCTCCAATGCGAAATGGATCCTCATGGATTATTTCAATACGGTGGTTCACGTATTCTATCCGGAAACCCGCGCCTTCTACGAAATTGAACACTTGTGGAGCGATGCGAAAATGACGGAATTCGGAGAGGTGTAAACGACTGAAATCGAATGAATTCCGGATAATTAAACCGGAACCGGGCAAATGTTGTTATATGCCCGTTAAAGACTGCCGCCTCATAATACAGCGCTTGTACTGCCTGTATCGGGGAAAAGTCGCCCAAAACAGATTCTCAAATAAAATTGACCATGGAAAATAACTCGAAGAAAAATAAACGCGACGAGGATAACCGCCCTTTGCGCGAAGACGGCGATGGAATGCCCAAATTTAGCTTTATGTGGATTTACATCCTCGTGGGACTCGCGCTGCTCGGCATCCAGATGTCGCGCTACATGGGCGCCACCAAAAAAGCAGAATGGAATGACTTCGAACGCTGGGCACGAAAAGGACATATCGAACAACTCGTGGTCGTGAGCGATAAAGAAGCGCATATCTTTATTAAAAAAGACTCGCTCGGCTTTGGGGAACATAAAGATTTTAATCCCAATGAAAAAAAATTCGGTACAGAGCGATTCCACTACACCATGAACATTGGCAAACCTGAACTCCTGGAAGCCAAAGTTACCAAATTGAACGAAGCCCTACTTAAAGAAAAAAAATCGCCCATCACCGTCGAATACGACCCATCCAGCAACTGGGTCACTACGGTTTTGCCCTACCTCGCACCGTTCCTGCTCCTTTTGGGCCTCTGGATTCTCATCATCCGACGAATGGGCGGCGGCGCTGGCGGCCCTGGCGCACAAATTTTCAACATCGGCAAATCAAAAGCGACCCTGTTCGACAACAATACAAAGGTGAACATCACATTTGCCGATGTCGCAGGTTTGGATGAAGCGAAAGAAGAGGTAATGGAAGTGGTAGATTTCCTCAAAAATCCTAAAAAATACACCACCCTGGGCGGCAAAATACCCAAAGGCGTACTCCTCGTCGGCCCCCCCGGCACCGGAAAAACCCTGCTCGCAAAAGCCGTGGCCGGAGAAGCCGGTGTGCCTTTTTTCTCTATCTCAGGCTCCGATTTCGTGGAAATGTTTGTAGGCGTAGGCGCATCCCGCGTTCGCGACCTGTTCCGACAAGCCCGCGAAAAAGCACCCTGTATCATCTTTATCGATGAAATTGATGCCATCGGCCGCGCACGCGGACGTGGCGCTGTTCAAGGCGGTAACGATGAACGCGAAAATACCCTCAACCAATTGCTGGTTGAAATGGATGGCTTCCCAACCGATAAAGGCGTAATCCTTATGGCTGCCACCAACCGACCCGATATTCTCGACCAGGCTCTGATGCGCCCAGGCCGTTTTGATCGCCAAATCGGAATCGGACGCCCCGACCTCAATGGCCGAGCCCAAATCTTTGAAGTACACATGAAAAACATCAAAACCGCACCGGAGGTAACTGCCATGGCTCTCTCCGAAATGACCCCCGGTTTTGTAGGCGCCGATATCGCCAATGTTTGCAACGAAGCCGCCCTCATCGCAGCCCGCCGAAACAAAAAAGCGGTCGACCTCGACGATTTTAACTATGCCCTCGATAAAGTAATTGGAGGACTGGAGAAAAAAAATAAAATCATCAGCCCGGAAGAAAAAAATATCATCGCTTACCACGAAGCAGGACACGCCATTTGCGGCTGGTTCCTCGAGTTTGCACACCCACTGGTGAAAGTTACCATCGTACCCCGCGGACTGGCTGCCCTCGGATATGCACAATACCTCCCTAAGGAACAGTATATTACCCGAAAAGAAAAACTGCTCGATGACATCTGTATGACCCTTGGCGGACGCGCCGCCGAATCGGTGGTGTTCGACAAAATCAGTACCGGCGCACAAAGCGATCTCGATCATGTCACACGCCTTTCCTATGAAATGATCGTTAATTACGGTTTGAATGATAAAGTCGGAAATGTCTCTTACTACTCGATGCTCAACGAAAGCTACATCAGGCCATTCTCCGAACAAACCGCCTATATCATCGATCAGGAAGTGAAAACTATGATTGATGAACAATACGCTCGCGCCAAACAATTGCTACGCGAAAAACGCCGCGAACTGGATGCTCTGGCTACCGCATTGCTCGAAAAGGAAGTTTTACACCGTTCCGATTTGGAAGAACTGATCGGAAAACGACCGTTTACCGATCCTCTGCCCGGCGAAAGCGCTCAATCGCACGAAGTAGAACCCAAACTTCCAGAAGCATAATTAAGGATAAACGGCACGTCAACCCTTGGCGCTGTTTATGAAAAAAACAAATTGGTATTTATTCTTGCTCTGCATGCTCTGCTGCCGGTTTGCGCCCCTCTTCGCGCAATCCGGCAGTATGCTTTCCATCCATGGTAAGGTGCGCGACGCCCAAACCAAGGAAGGATTGCCCTATGCAACAGTGCAATTAGACAACGACCCCAATAGCACCAGAACCGATATAGACGGCAATTTCTTCCTCGAATCAGGACGAAATCCTAAAAAAATCCGAATCTCTTATGTCGGGTACTCCACCCGGGAAGTGGTACTGGGCAAATCTCCAAAACAGGAACTCCAAATCGATCTGGAAGAAAAACAATTCGATATCAAAGAGGTTACCATCCGCCCAGGTAAATACAGCCGAAAAAACAATCCCGCCGTCGACCTCATCGAAGAAGTTTTCAAACACAAAAACCTTAACCGAAAAGAAGGCCTCGATTATTATCAATATGATGCCTATGAAAAATTGGAATTCAATGTGAATGGCATCAACGACCGATTCAGAAAACGATGGTACCTCCGAAAATTCCAGTTTATTTTTGACCATGTCGACACCAACAAGGTTGATCAAAAAGTCGCTTTGCCTTTTTATCTCCGCGAACGAATTCTGCAAGTGCGCTACCGCCGAAACCCCAAATCGCACAAAGAACTGCTCCAAGGTGAACGACAAACGGTTCTAAACCCCAACTATGACGTGGATGAAGATGGAATTTCTGCATACCTCAACAACCTCTATCAGGAAGTTGATATTTATGAAGGCACCATCCCCCTGCTCACCACCGAGTTTATCGGCCCCCTCTCGGGCATCGCTCCAACTTTCTACCGATTCTACATCACAGATACCGTTGAAATGGACGGCCGGAAATACGCCGATGTGTTTTTTGCTCCCAAAAATAAAAATGACCTGGCATTTATGGGGAATCTGTTGGTGGCATTGGATTCCTCTTTTGCCGTAAAACGGGTTGAAATGGGCATCTCCAAAAACATCAACCTCAATTTTGTTACCAATTTACACATTGAACAGGAATACGAATTTATTGGTACAGAAAACAAACGCCGCCTGATGTTATCCAAAGATGCAGTTACCATGGACTTTAACATTTGGAAAAATGCCGATGGACGCAGTTTTTTGGCCAAAAAATCGGTTTCCTATAAAAATTATAGCCTCAATGCCCCCCTGCCCGATTCTATTTTTGGCGGCAAAACCATCCTCCAACTCGATACCGGAACGGTTAAACGACGCCCCACCGATTTCTGGCTTCAAAAAAGACATGCCCCGCTGAACGAACACGAATTGGCCATTGGCGCCATGATTGATAGCATCCAGCGCGTACGAGCCTTTAAAAACGCGGTGGGAATCATGCGCGTGCTCGGAACCGGATATCAGAAATTGGGATGGTTTGAATTGGGGCCCCTCTCCAGCCTGTATAGCTTCAATGGCGTAGAAGGAAACAGATTCCGATTGGGCGGACGAACCAATGCCAAATTGACTAAAAACATGATTCTTGAAGGATATCTGGCGTTTGGATCCCAGGACCTTGCCTGGAAAGGGTCAGGTTCAATTACCTATGCCTTCGGGCAGGCCAGGCCACGACGATTCCCTTTCAACCAATTGTTGCTGAGCTATCAGCGTGATTTGAGGGTGCCCGGTCAGGATATCGCCAATTGGCAGCCCGATAACTTCCTTTTGTCATTCCAACGAGGCGTAAACAACAAAATGGTGTTTTTCAATACCTTACGACTCGAATACGACAAAGAATTTCGAAACGGATTGAGCTTTGCCATCACAGCACAACACCGAAACCTGCCTGCAGCAGGCGTTTTGCAATACACTTCGGCAGAACCCGGCTTGCCCAATGCTACCTTGCGCACGCCCGAGGTATTCGAAACCGGCTTTGGCTTGCGCTTCGCTCCTAATGAAAAATTTTATCAGGGAAAAACCTACCGGCTACCCATGCTCACCAAATTCCCGGTATTCTCTTTGTCGTTTCGGATGGGCATTAAAGGCTTGGCAGGAAGTGCTTACAACTATCAACGTCTGAGTGGAAAGGTAAAAAAAACCTTCTTTGTGGCGCCATTTGGACGCACCGAAATGACCCTTGAAGCAACCCGAATATTCGGAAGCCTCCCATATCCCATGCTGGAAATCCCAAGAGCCAACCAATCATACACCTTCGATTGGAACAGCTATAACTTGATGAATTTTCTCGAATTCGTAAATGACAGGTATGCCAGTGTGCTGATACACCATAACCTGAATGGATTTATTCTGAATAAAATCCCATTGCTAAAAACGCTGGATTTAAGAGAGGTGTTTAGTTTTAAATTGCTGTACGGCGGTTTGAGTGCGCAAAACCAACCCGACAAAAACAAAAACTTGCCCTTATTCCCGAAAGATGCCTCAGGAAATGCAAGTACCTTTACCATGGGCAGGCAGCCCTATGCCGAATTCAGCGTCGGAATCTCCAATATTTTCAAGGTTCTCCGAGTCGACTACGTGCAACGACTCAATTATCTGAACCTGCCCAATGTAAGCAATTGGGGAATTCGGTTTTCGTTCCAGGCGGGTTTGTAGAGACGCGATGCAAAGCGCCACTGCCGATTCCGGGTACAAAAATTTACTTGCCCCGCAATCCAAAAATCTGGAATCCATCCTGCGTGGATACAAATCTGCCGTAACAACTTTTGCTCGGAAAAATGGAACCTATTTTGATTGGCAGTCCCGTTTCCACGAACACATCATTCGAACGAAAGATGATTATCACAGCATTTCAAATTATACCAGGATTCGCCGGATTTTGTGGATAAAGCAGGATGGATTTCGCTGATTTATAATGATTTATAAAGATCGTTTTGC
>JAGWYI010000111.1 GCA_018969455.1 Bacteroidota bacterium
CTTTTTGATAGGAGATGCCGCGCATCCAGTTTTGCCTTTTACCAGTCAGGGGGTGCTTTCCGCACAAAAAGATGCAAAAGTTTTGACAGATATGATCAAATCTGAAAAAAACCTCGAAATGGCAATTTCTGCCTATTCTGACATCAGAATGTCCGAAATGCAGGAACATTTTGAATATGGGAAGGCTATGATGCACAATTTTCTATTGCCTCTGAAGGATCAGCGCATTGAAATTCCCATGAACCTGAAAATTCCGGCCGGAAATTTGCGACGCGCACATTGGAGCGCTTCACAAAATACCCCTCCGCCAGGAATCAATGTCACTATTTGATCATTCAAGCATCCAAATCGACGTTTTGAGGTCTCGCGCACACAATGGCCGTTGGGCTGTTGTTCCGCCCGATGTGATACCTCTTACTGCTGCTGATCCAGACTTTCCGGTAGCCCTGGAAATCAGAAAGGCTATGCAGGACTATCTGGAAAGTGGTTATCTCAATTATGGTCCATTTTCCGGACTGGATTCGTTTAAAAACAGCGTTGCCCGGCATTATAGCCTCCGGAAATCTTGCCATTTTGATCCTCAGGACGTGTTGGCTGTAAACAGCGCCGCCATGGGTATGTATCTGGTGGCGCGTTATTTGTTGAAACCCGGTGAGGAGGCCATCATTTTTGATCCGGTTGATTTCCTATTCAAAAAAACGCTGGACACGGTGGGCGCGCATGCCGTTTTATGTCAGTTGCCGCAAGATGGAACCCTGGATTTAGATGCATTGGAATTGTGTATTACGCCACGCACACGGATGATCAGCCTCTGTAATCCACATAATCCATTGGGTAAGGTATATGATAAAGCTACCCTTTTTAATTTGGCTCAACTTGCTGAAAAACACGGGTTGTGGGTGATGAGCGACGAGATTTGGAGTGATATTCTGTACGACGGAAGGTCGTATCATAGTTATGCCGGCGTTTCTGATTATGCAGCATTGCATAGTTTTACTGTGTATGGTTTTTCAAAGACCTTTGGCTTGGCAGGCTTGCGGATTGGCGCTGTGATGTGTAAAAACGCACCGGTTATGCAAGATTTTATTGAATATTCGCAGGTAAATTCTACCATTGAGGGGGTTTCAACGCTTTCTCAAGTGGGGGCCGAGGCAGCGCTGGATGAGGCCTGGTATTGGGCAGAATCTTTTGTAAAGCATTTGCAAAATAACCGCGATTTGGCTGTTCGGTTGCTGCAAAACAGTGGATTACTCGCACCCAACAACCCAGAAGGCACTTACGTACTGTTCCCTAAAATCCTGAATGGGCAATCGAGCATCGATTTTACGCAACAATTGCTGGAAAAAGCAAAAGTAGCCATCGTCCCCGGTGCAGAACGATGGTTTGGGCCCGGCGCGGATGGTCATGTCAGAATTTGTTTTTCCACTTCCCGGGAAATTTTGGAAGAAGGCTTACATCGAATTCTTTCTCAGCTGGATTAAGGTGTTTCTTAACAATTAGATTATACAGATTCCCTGCCGGATAAAGGGGCTTTTGTACATTTAGTGTTTAAATGCCCCTTATTTCATGAAAGTTTTGTTTGTCAGAGATGAGCCCCGTTTCAAGGGTGGCGCGGAGCGTTTTTTGGACCGAATCCAAAGCCACCTGATTCAGTTGGGGTTTTCCATTTTCTATACAGGATTAAAAGAGCCCGTGCATCTGTTGGGGCCGGCACCCAATCGAATATGGATTAATCCCAATGTGGTTCGTCATGTTAAAGATGTTGTGTTGCAGGTCAAACCAGATGTTATTCACATTAATACAAATAATTTTTTTACCAATAGTATCCTGCAGGTATTTAAAAAAATCGATATTCCCCTGATCCATTCTGTGCATGACTGGTACCTGATTGAGCGGTTGCAACGGAAAATTTACCTCGACAGGCACTTGCCTTTTCATTACATCACACCATCAGCGGGGCTAGCCCATGCCCTCCAACAAATGAACAAGCCGGTTACGCATTTGCCCATCGGGGTAGATGTACAATTTTGGACTTATAAACCCTATTTTTCCGGTAAGCGCGACATTGATTTGTTGTTTGTAGGCCGATTGGAACGCACAAAAGGCATCTGGATGTTGTGTGCGCTCTATGATGTGTTGCAAAAAATCAGACCTGGATTGAAATTAACCCTGGTAGGGGAAGGAACTGAATGCTCGAAACTGATGGCCTGGAAAACCCGCCGGGCTTATGGCGCCGAAGTAGAATTGGCAGGTGTGCAGCATGATGCGGGCTTGCTCCATTTTTATCATCGCTCCAAATTGCTGGTTTTCCCCTCGCTCATTCCGGAAGGTCTGGGATATGTCGGGCTGGAAGCACAAGCTGCCGGAACCCCGGTGGTTGCTTTTCAAAATGCCGGGACAGACCTCTGGTGTATGCACCAAAAAACGGGATTTGCAGTGGAGCAAGGAAATTTCAATGCCCTGTTGACTCAAATTCTGACCTTGCTGGATCACCCTGATTATGGCGCCTCTGTTACAGAACCCGCGCGTGCATGGGTCGAAAAACATTTCAATATCAATACCTTGCAAGAAACCATTCAAAGCGTATTTCAACCTACTTATGTGGAAGTTTAGCAAACGTTTTCGTCCTTTGATGCAAGTTCGAATTCGCTTGCATCAATTGTATGCCCAATTGCAGGCGCCACAATTGTTCGCGGGGAAGAAAATTCTGGTGCTGGCGCCGCATCCCGATGATGAAGTGTTTGGTTGCGGTGGCGCTTTGATAAAGCATGTCCAGGCCGGTCATGAAATTCAAGTGGTTTATCTGACCAGTGGCGAGCAGGGAATTGCGGGCAAAATGCCGACCGAAACAATCGAAATCCGGGAAAGAGAAGCGCAAAATGCCCTGGAAATCATGGGAATTCCTGCGAAAAATGCGTTTTTTTTTCGTGGACCGGATGGCGCTCTACACGATAAGATGGCAGAAATGCTTCAAAAAACCCAACAAGTGCTTCAAAATTTTCAACCGGATCTGATTTACCTCCCCTCCTTCCTGGATCGACACGCAGATCATTTCACGGCAAATCGCTTGTTGCAAGCAGCATTGGTCAAAAACGTGCAGGTGGCTGCCTATGAAATCTGGACGCCGCATATCCCCAACCGCCTGATCGACATCAGTCGGCAAATTGCGATCAAACAAAAAGCCATGCAGGCCTATGCAAGTCAATTGGCGCAGCTGGATTACGAAGCTGCCCTATTGGGTTTGAACCGCTATCGGGGGGGCATGTACACCAACCCGGAGGTGGTTTATGCCGAGGCTTATATGTACCTGCGCTCGGATGTGTATTTTGCTGAAATGCCAGCAAGCTATTAATTGGCCAGAAACCGGCCTGCAATACCGAGGGAACGCATGGAATAGGTCTTTTTAAAGTGGTGTCCTCCACTGCGTTGCAGGATGTCTTTCAGGGTTTCAACCACGCGCAAGGTGAAGCCCCCTTTGTTGATCATCACACATTCAGCCATAGCGGCATGCGCGGCGTCGGTCACTTCCGAGCGGGTGGCAATACCCGATTTATTCAAATTTTCCAGCACCTGGGTAGCCCAGATAACCGGCACGTGGGCTGCTTCACAAATCCAGAGTATTTCTTCCTGAATTTCGCTCATCCGTTCGAAGCCAATTTCAACAGCCAGGTCGCCTCGGGCGATCATCACCCCAAAACCTGCTTGCGTCATGCCTTGGAGCAGGAGGTTGGGCAGATTTTTTACGGCATCCGGTGTTTCAATTTTAATAATGATGGAGGGGAGCGGGCGTGTAGTGGGTATTTTTTGCAGGTTTTCCTGTAAAACTTGCAAATCGGCGGGCGTGCGCACGAATGAATAGCCAATCAGGTCGGCATGTTCAAGTGCAAAGGGCAAAACCGCGCGGTCGTCATCGGTAAGACTTTCCAGGGACAGGCTGGTATCGGGGAAATTGATCCCTTTTTCGGCCTTCAAGCGGGGTTTTTCGGCAGAAATCCGCAGCATTTGTAAGCGTGCCATGCCTTTTTTTACCTGTTCTACACGGGCTTCGAACAGGCCGTCGTCGAACAAAACCCGGTCGCCTGCTTTGAGTTGCCCAATAATGCCCGGAAGCGTACATCCCACCACAATTTGTTCTGTATCAATGGCCGCAGAAGGTTCTGCCAGGTAAAACATGCGTTGATCGCTAAAGTCGGCCCTGCCTTTTTTATGTCCTTTTCCCAAAATCTGGGTCCGGATTTTGGGTCCGGCAAGGTCCATATAAATTTTGCAAGGCAGCCCGCTTTTGGCGCTGCATCGTTTGATGTTTTCGATCATGGCCAGCCATATTTCGGGTCCATCGTGCGCGCAGTTGATGCGGGCAACATTCATTCCGGCCAGCAGAAGCTGGTGTACTTTGCGTTCATTATCGGCAAAGTCGGTATCGAATGTGACCATAATATGTGGTATGGCCGGGTTGGTTTTGTGGCCGAAAAGCAGGTTGCTGTGGTGTTGAATGGTGCGTTTGCCAATAGAGGGGCTGCATTCGGCCAGCTGATTGGCTGGAATATTTTCACCCAACAGGAGCAAAACCGATTGAATTTGCCTTAAAATATGACTTTCCGAGCTGGCAAGCGACGACAATCCCTGGGAATGAAGTCCGTCTTGCAGGTCGCGAATGTCTTCATTGCGCAATGTGAGGTAGTGCAGCAAATTTTCGGCGCTCATGCGCTGATTGGGATCCAGTTTGGCAAGCATGGCAGCGCGGTCTGTTACGGCCTTGCGCATTTTTTGTTCAAGGTGCAGCAGATTGGATTTTAAATATGCCAGCGTTGCCGGTTTCATGTTACAGCCAGCCCAGGAAAGGCTCCTCCAGTATTTTTTTCAATTCCACCAGAAAACGGGCCGCGTCGGCGCCGTTGATCACGCGGTGATCCCAGCCGATGGTCATGGGCATCATGAGGCGTGGTTCGAATGCTGTGCCATTCCAGTGTGGTTCCATTTGGGCAGCGGTGATGCTCAAAATGGCTACCTGTGGCCAGTTTACGATGGAAATCATGTTGGTGCCGCCAATTCCACCGATGTTGGATATGGTAAAAGTGCCGCCATCCAGGTCTTCCGGTTTGTTTTTGCCGTCGCGGGTACGGGTCGACAGTTCGGAAAGTTCAACTGAAATTTCGGTCAGGTTTTTTTGATCTGTTTTATGGAGCACTGGAACGAGCAAACCGCGCGGGGTATCGACAGCGATACCTATGTTGAAATATTTTTTGTATATAACTTCTTTTTTGTCAGGATCATACGATGCATTGAATTGGGGCATTTTTTTCAATACCGAACAAACGGCTTTAGCCACGATAGCGGTGGTGGTAAGGCTTCCTCCGGCTGCTTTCACTTTGTCTTTATTTTGTTGGCGCAGTTCTTCGAGCCGGGTAATATCCGCTTTTTCCGATATCCAGGCATGTGGAATGGCGTTGAAGGCATACACCATATTTTCGGCGGTGATAACACCGATGCGCGATTGGGGCTGGCGATCTACTTCGCCGAATTTTTCGAAATTGGGCAAAGGTTTATGCGCCAGGGCGGTACTGCCAGCTGTATTTCCGGTTTTGTCCAATTTATTTTTGACGAAATCGACCACGTCTTTGTAAGAGATGCGGTTTGCGCCGGCTGCAGGGTGTACATCAGCCAGGTTGACGCCCATTTCTTTGGCGCGTTTGCGCGCGAGTGGGGACACGCGCAAGGTCCCATTAGACGTGTTTTGTTGTGGTGTTGGTTCAGTTGAGGGGGCTTGTGCGACTGTAGCGACTGGTGTTGGCGGGTTTGCAGGCGCTGCAGCAGGTTCAACCACGGCTGTGGGCGTTGTAGCAGCGCCGGCTTCGGTTTTGATCCTTAAAATGGATTGTCCCTCGTTTACGTCGTCGCCTTTTTTTACCAGGATTTCCTCCACGGTTCCAGCCACATCCACGGGCATTTCTGCATCCACCTTATCGGTACCTACAATCAGGACGATTTGTTCTTTTTGAATGGTATCGCCTGGTTTTACCAATATATCAATCACTTTGCCGGTAACGCCATCTCCTAAAGACGGCAATTTATATTCGTGTGCCATGGTATGAACGATGAAATAAATTACTGAATCAAGTTGCGGCAAAGATGCTGCAAGTTTTGCGGAATACAAACCTTTGTTTGGAGCTAAATATCAAAAGCTTCGTTTTAGAGAATTTTTGATATTTGCTGATGCAGGGCGGGAATGGGAATTGAATTTTGTATTGCTTTTATATCAGGATGTGCCGGATTTTGTGGATAAATCAGGATGGATTTCGCTGATTTATAATGATTTATAAAGATCGTTATGCACAAAATCTGGCGGCGTAAAGTATAAATTTATTATCGGAATAAAACGGTTTCTAAGATATAAAATCGCGTAAAACAGGTAATTTTTGGATGCACCAAGCGAGATTCACACCAGATCGGTCCAACGGCGTACCGGCAAGCGCGGCACCTGATTCCAGGCGCCAGATTTCCAGTCGAGCGCTTCGAGGTTGTTGAAGTTGAGTTTGTAGTCGAATTGAGAGGGCACGTTATAGCAATAGCCGTGGTAGTAGTATTTTTTTCCCAATTGCCGGGCTTTTTCAATTTCAATCAGCATGGTGTAGGTTCCCAGGCTAAGGTTTCCAAAATCGGGGTCGAAAAAGCAATAAGTTCCGGAAAAACTTTGATGTCCGATGTGCACATAGCTATATGCCAAAATGGGCCCATCCTGTTGTTGTATGCTAAATTCCATGCCAGTGACGGGTTCTCGGTGGGCATTTGGCCCCAGGAAAGAAGCCAGATGAGCCGGTCGTCTTTCTCCGAAACGGATGGAGTGTTTGGTAAAAAGTGCTTCTTGTTGTTCGCCGATGGAAATGGCGCGGTAGTTCACCTTCAATCCGGCGTTTCGGCGCAGCAGTTGGCGCTGACTTTTGGAGAAAGTGAAGCCACTGAGTCGGATGCGTAAAGGAATGGTTAAACAGAACTGGTTGCGACAAACAGAATAATTGTGTCGCACCATGGTATAGCCCAGCAAGCGCCATCCATCTTCCAGATAATCGTCAAATACTTCCGGATGCAGCGCCTGCATTGGAATGCTCTCATCCACCAATTCGGTTAAATATAATGCCTGGTTTGCCATGTTTCACACAAAACCAATTTTTGGGTTCCCTAGTTCCGCGCAAGTATACGGAAATTATACCTTAATTTGTACCACCAAATCAAACTGCGTTACCTTGCACGCATTTCCCTTGTTGGTCTAAGTTATGAGTCACACTGCACGCATACCGCTGCTTTATCACACGTACAATAGTTTGTTCCTCCGATTGCCATTCAAAGGCATTGAGCACACTGGTACCCAACTGGCATTGTTTACTCAATATTGTGAGGCCAATTTCAAGTTGGTTGAAAGCCCAACTGCCTTATTGGAAACCTTTTGGAACGATTATTTTGAGCATGCCGACAAGAACGAACGGTATCAGATGTTGTTCCGATTTATACAATACGTTGAACGTCAGGTAGTTTTGTTTGATTCTGTGGAAGATGCCCTTTTTGAGCAAACCCATGAAATGGAAGGACCGGGGTCGATCAAGCATTTATTGAGTCGTCTTCAATCGCAAGAACAGCAAAGGGCATTAATCGAAAAAATTCGATCGTTTAATCTTCGCCTGGTGCTTACCGCACATCCAACGCAATTTTACCCTGGAAAAGTATTGGGCATCATCAATGATTTGGGAAAAGTCATTAAGGGCAATGATTTGGAGCGCATTCGGGTAATGTTGATGCAGTTGGGTAAAACAGCTTTTGTGAACCGTCAAAAGCCCACGCCATACGACGAGGCCATCAGTTTGGGATGGTATATGGAAAATGTTTTTTATCACACCTTGCCCGATATTTTATTCAGATTGTTAAAAACATTGAATCTGGATCCGCTTGAATTTGAAAATCCACGGCTATTGTCTTTGGGTTTTTGGCCTGGGGGCGATCGGGATGGCAATCCGTTTGTAACACCTGAAATTACCCTTTTGGTTGCCAAGCGATTGCGCGAAGCGGTACTGCGCGGGTATTATCGGGATATAAGGGTTTTAAAACGCCGGTTGACTTTCCGGGGTGTTGAAGAAATCATTGCCCATGCAGAACAAAAAATTTACCATACCCTGTATGCGCCGGGTCCGGATCAATACAAGGACTGTGGTACACTGTTACATGATCTGACCGAAGCGCATCGCATTTTATTGGAAGAGCATGAGGGTTTGTTTAAAGATGAATTGGAGCGATTTATCCTGAAGGTGCGCACGTTTGGTTTTTACTTTGCCAGCCTCGACATCCGACAGGAAAGTGGCAAACATCAATTGGTTTGGGAGCGTATTCTGGAGCAGTGGAACCACAAATTTCCCTGGTTTAAGGAGCATGCTTTTTTAAATGCAGCGGCAGAAACCCAGATAGACAGGTTATTATCGATCAATCATTTGCTCGATCCTGCCGATTTTGACGATCCTTTGGTACGGGAAACACTACAAACATTTAAGGCGATAGCCGAAATTCAGCGAAACAACGGCGAGCTTGGCTGCCATCGATACATCATCAGCAATTGTGGGAGTGCCGTACAGGTAGCGCAGGTACTTGCGCTGGCGCGCCTAACGATAGCATCTGCCGATGCGCAGGGGCTTCCAGGGCAAGTACCCCTTGATGTTGCGCCATTGTTTGAAACCATCGATGACCTGGCCGCATGTGATCAGGTAATGGAGACCTTGTACAAAAATAAAGTATATGCAGCCCATTTGGAGCAACGTGGTCGTATTCAGCACATTATGCTGGGTTTTTCTGATGGGACCAAAGATGGCGGGTATCTGAGGGCCAACTGGAGCATTTATCGGGCCAAGGAAGCCCTTACACGCATCAGTCGGGCATACGGGGTGACCGTCATCTTTTTCGATGGTCGGGGCGGGCCTCCTGGCCGGGGCGGCGGAAATAATGCCAGTTATTATGCAGCCCATGGCAAATCCATTGAAAATCAG
Organism: Bacteroidota bacterium; assembly: GCA_018969455.1. Lineage (GTDB taxonomy): Bacteria > Bacteroidota > Bacteroidia > Chitinophagales > Saprospiraceae > M3007. Next base: position 9,024 of record JAGWYI010000111.1, read on the forward strand.
GCGATTCATGTTACCATTCAGGGGCAAACTGTAAGCAGTACCTATGGAACCCTTGAAAGTGCTCGCTTTAATGTGGAGCGTTTGTTGGGCGCCGGATTGGAAACACATTTATTTCGGACCCATGATCACGATTTTTCAGAAGAGGATATCCGGTTTATGGATCGGCTTTCGGAAAAATCGCTTGAAGCTTATCTGGAATTAAAAAACCATCCGGCATTTGTGCCATATTTGGAAAAGATGACGCCATTGAAGTGGTATGGAGATTCGAACATTGCGAGTCGGCCAACGAAGAGAGGAGGAAACCAGGGGTTAAAATTTGAAGAATTGCGCGCCATACCTTTTGTTGGGGCTTGGGCACAAATGAAACAAAACGTGCCGGGTTATTACGGAGTTGGGGCCGCCGTTGAGTCATTGGGGGAGGCAGAACGTCGCCAATTGGATGAATTGTACCAGAAATCACTCTTTTTGCGCACCTTGGTTGAAAATTCGATGCAATCACTTTCAAAGTCTAATTACGATGTAACACGATACATATCACGCCACGCGGAATTCGGGCCGTTTTGGAACATGTTGTGGTTGGAGTTTGAGCGCACCAACCGGCATTTAATACAGTTGTCGGGCCAGAATGTGTTGTTGGATAGCAATCCGGTGTCGCAGGTGAGCATTTCCATACGGGAGCAAATCGTGTTGCCGCTGATTGCCATTCAACAATACGCATTGCAGCGTTTACAGGCAGACAAAATTGAGGAGGAAGAGGCTGAGATTTGCAAAAAAATGGTATTGC
>JAGWYI010000770.1 GCA_018969455.1 Bacteroidota bacterium
TCGCCTTTTACGGTGGCAAGCAAAATTTTACCCTTCGATTTTTGGATGCCTCCTTTGGAAGCCTCAATAAAGGGTGTGAGGTAGCCTACCGCTTTTTTCATTACCCTTGCACTTTTGACCACCTGCGGCAAAAACATCTTTCCGGCCCCAAAAAGATCACCCACTGTATTCATACCATCCATTAGAGGACCTTCGATAACTTCCAAAGGGGTGGGGTAGAGCAGGCGTGCCTCCTCGGTGTCTTGCTCAATAAATTTGTCGATGCCTTTTACGAGCGCATGCGTAATGCGTTGTTGTACAGGAACTTGCCTCCATGACAAATCTTCCTCCAGTGTTCTTCCGCCATTTCCGCGCACATTTTCTGCAAAGCGTACCAATTCTTCTGTGGCTTGTTCGTGCTTGTTAAATAGCACGTCTTCTATTCGCACAAGCAGGTCTTTGGGGATGTTTTCATACACCTCGATCATGCCTGCATTTACGATCCCCATATCCATACCGGCTTGAATGGCATGAAACAAAAAGGCGGAATGCATGGCTTCGCGCACTACATTGTTGCCTCGGAATGAAAAGGACAGGTTGCTCACGCCACCGCTCACTTTGGCGCCCGGGCAAGCTTGTTTTATTTGGCGGGTTGCCTCGATAAAATTGATTCCGTAAGCATTGTGTTCTTCAATCCCGGTTGCTACTGCAAAAATATTGGGATCGAAAATGATATCAGACGGGTCAAATCCGACCTGTTGGGTCAGAATTTGATAGGCCCTTTTGCAAATGGAAACTTTTCGTTCAATGGTGTCGGCTTGTCCGGCCTCGTCGAAAGCCATCACAACCACGGCAGCGCCGTATTTTCTGCAAATATTGGCTTGTTGGATAAAGGTTTCTTCGCCTTCCTTCATGGAGATGGAATTGACGATGCTTTTGCCCTGAAGGCATTTCAGGCCCGCTTCAATGACGTGGAATTTGGAGGAGTCAACCATCACAGGCACTTTGGCAATATCGGGCTCGGCGGCTACCAAATTGAGAAACTCAACCATGGCTTTTTCCGAATCGAGCAAGCCTTCATCCATGTTGACATCAATAATTTGGGCGCCTCCTTCTACTTGTTGGCGGGCGACGCTGAGCGCTTCACTGTATTTTCCATCCCGGATGAGCGCGGCGAATTTGCTGCTGCCGGTTACATTGGTTCGTTCGCCGATGTTGATGAAGTTGGTCTCTGGACGAACGATAAGCGGCTCCAGTCCGCTGTACATGCTGTATGCTTTGGCGGGTTTTAAGGTTCGGGGTGCGATGCCATGCAAGTGTTGTGCAATGTGTCGGATGTGGTCGGGGGTTGTTCCGCAACAGCCTCCGGCGATGTTGACGAATCCGGATTTGGCAAAATCTTCCACGAATTCGCACATTTCATGCGGTGTTTGGTCATATTCGCCAAATTCGTTGGGCAAACCGGCATTGGGGTAGGCACTGATGTAGCAATCGGCAATTTCAGCGAGCGCCTCCAGGTGCGGACGCATTTCCCGGGCTCCCAACGCGCAGTTCAAACCTACAGAAAATGGCCGGG
>JAGWYI010000112.1 GCA_018969455.1 Bacteroidota bacterium
TGTGGCATGCGCTCTATTATATTTTACATTTGCCTAACATGTCTTTTGTCCTGTGCGGATCCAATTCGGCCCAATCTCCGTGTGGTGCATGCGCCCTTGCGTTTATTGGAACAACCAGATCCCGATGCTCCCTTGTGTCTGGAATTGACAGAAAATACCCGCTTGTTCGATTTAAATCAGGTAAGTCCCAATTTGTTGCCTATACAATGGGGCGAAGACCCCATCCAGTCGCCCTGGGTGCGCGTTCAAACCACCGATGGGCAAAAAGGCTGGGTTCCGGCAGCAGCACTTGCACCCAAATATGCGCATGAAAAAGACTGGTTTTTACAAAAACAAATGGAGGCTTTCTGGGGAAAAAACCTGACACAGCACCGAAACAATTGGGTTTCCAGGGTAGAAAATGCCCAAAATGCATCGGATTTAGCCCTTGTCTTCCACGAAAGCATGTCTCTGAGGGATAGTCTGGTTGACGCCATGAACGGCGCACGCCACAACCTGCCTTCCGGAATTGAAATCGATTATTCGTGGTTGCAGGCAGCGGTACCGGGTTACCTGTTTCAAAAAGTGAAAAGACAGGCACATTTGTTTGCAAATTTCGGTTTTTGGATCTCCCGGGCACAAAAAACCAGTCAGACAACAGACGACCAGTATTTCCGGTTTTGTTGCCAATTGTTTCCCAAAGACAGCATTGAATCCTTTTTTCCGGCCTGGAGCATTCAAATCGATGAAAACGAAGGCTGCAGCTTGCTGGGCAAGGGTGTTCATGTTCTTTTGTTGCAAAAAATGGAGGACTTGTACCTCGATCCCCAAATAAGGACCTGCTTTGAAACCGAACTTTTATATTGGAAAGACGCCTGTTTCCAGGATTTTATGGACAAAAACGCGACTTTTTGGTACCCGAGCGATCAAATTTTGCACGAACTTGCTCAGATAAACGAAAAGCGATGGAAAATACTCGATGACCGCGATCTGCTGGCACTCAGGGCACGCATTCCGATGTTTGAAAACAAAATGACCCCTGCAATCCGGGTAAACCGGCGAAGCGGATTGTAAACCAGGCAAAAATGCCTGAATCCCGGTAAAAAATCGGAATTAACGGCAAGATCATATTGATTCCCGAAAAAAGGCTGTTTTTTTGCAGCGCCCCGCATCTTAAATTAAATTATTCAATTGCCATGAGCAACATTGCATTCAACGGCACAGACGCCAACAATTTCATTTCTTTAGCAGATTTTGCAATGATGGAAACGAAGGTGAAGGCTGCTGCCCAACTCCTTGACGGCCGCAATGGTCCCGGAAATGAATTCCTCGGCTGGCTTGATTTGCCTACAGATTATGATAAAAATGAATTCGAGCGCATTGAAGCGGCAGCCAAAGCCATCCAGGCCCATTCCGAAGTGTTGATTGTAATTGGTATTGGCGGTTCTTACCTCGGCGCCAAGGCGGCCATCGAATTTTGCTGCAACAGCTTTTACAACAATTTGCCTAAATCCAAGCGCAATACCCCGGAAATTTACTTCGCAGGAACCAATATCTCCGGCACTTATACCCAACAATTGCTCGACCTCATCGGCGATCGCGATTTTTCAATCAATGTAATTTCAAAATCCGGCACAACCACCGAACCGGCAATTGCTTTTCGTATTTTCAAGAAAAAACTGATCGAAAAATACGGCGCTGAAGGCGCAAAAAGCCGCATTTTCGCCACCACCGACCCCGTTAAAGGCGCGCTGAAAACCCTGGCAGACAAGCAATCCTTTGAAACCTTTGTAGTGCCCGACAACGTAGGCGGACGTTTTTCTGTGCTGACTGCAGTAGGCCTGCTGCCAATCGCCTGTGCAGGCATCGACATCCGCGCCCTGATGCAGGGCGCAGCCGATGCACGTGCGCGCTTTGCGCAGGAAGCATACGCACAAAACGATGTTTTACAATATGTTGCATACAGAAACCTCTTGCTCGAAAAACGCTTTAACATCGAACTTTTGGTAAATTACGAACCGCGCTGTCACTACATTGCCGAATGGTGGAAACAACTTTACGGCGAAAGCGAAGGCAAAAACCACAAGGGTATTTTCCCCGCTGCCGTTGATTTTACCTGCGACCTGCACTCAATGGGTCAATACATTCAGGAAGGACGCCGAAATCTGTTCGAAACAGTGCTTGAAATTGAAAGCCCCGAGCACGACATCACCATGGAAACCGAAGAGGAAGACCTCGATGGATTGAATTACCTGGCCGGGAAAACGATGGATTACATCAACAAAAAAGCCGCTGAGGGAACCGCAATGGCCCATAAAGACGGTGGCGTCCCCAATTTAAAAATTAAAATCCCGCAAGCTACGCCGTATTATTTGGGGCAATTGTTCTTCTTTTTTGAAAAAGCCTGTGCCATAAGCGGTTATGTATTGGGAGTAAACCCATTCGATCAGCCAGGTGTAGAGGCTTACAAAAAAAACATGTTTGCTTTGCTTGGAAAAAAGTAGACCTTGCAATCCGGCATGGCTCAACAACTTCTTCGCATCGATCAGCTTCAGGTAGGGTTCCCTATCGAAGGGAACATAAATTCTGCCATTCACAACCTTTCGCTCGAGCTTTACCCGGGTGAAACCTTGGGAATTGTGGGCGAATCCGGCTCTGGAAAATCCATAACGGCACTTTCTGTTATGCAGTTGCTCCCAACAACTGCCCGAATTACAGGAGGCTCTATCTGGTTTGCCCCACGCAATGCCACCCAGCCCCTTGATTTGACGCGTTTGAAACCTGCAGAAATGCGCAAACTGCGCGGCGCAGAGATGGGTATGATTTTTCAGGAGCCCATGAGCGCCCTCAATCCTGTTATGCGCTGCGGCGTTCAAATAACGGAAGTGCTGCAGTTGCATGAAAACCTGGACTATAAAACTGCCTTTTCTCGAACGCTTCAACTGTTCGATCAGGTAAAACTACCCGATCCGGAGCGCATTTTTCGGGCCTATCCGCACCAAATTAGCGGAGGCCAAAAACAACGGGTCTTGATTGCCATGGCCATGGCCTGCAATCCGGCGCTTCTGATAGCCGATGAGCCTACCACCGCACTCGACGTAACCGTTCAAAAGTCCATTCTCGATTTGCTGCTCCAAATCAAACAGGACCGAGGCTTGTCCATGCTGTTTATCAGCCATGATTTGGGGGTCATTGCCGACATTTGCGATCGGGTAGCCGTCATGTATCAGGGGCAACTGGTTGAGACTGGGCCAGTTGCGCAGATCCTGAGCCAGCCCGTACACGCATACACCAAGGGTTTGCTGGCGAGCCGGCCCTCTCTCACCCATAAATATAAACGCCTGCCGGTGTTAAGCGATTTTCTGGGCAGTACAGTGTTCATACAGCCAGAACACATTACAAAGAAAGAAACCGAACAGCGGCACACGGAATTATACGCGCAAAAGCCGCTGCTGCGCGTGGAAAACTTAGGGGTGCAGTATCCAATTCGAAAAAATTGGTTGGGCCAAACGATAATGACGAAATATGCAGTCCAACAGGTAGGCTTTCAACTCTTTCAGGGAGAAACCCTGGGGCTGGCAGGCGAATCGGGCTGTGGCAAAACTTCTGTAGGACGCGCTTTGGTACGACTTACTCCGGCCTTTACAGGTCAAATATGGTATGGCAATGTTGACCTACGTCAATTGAAGCCCCATGAATTCAGAACCGTTCGAAAAGAAATCCAAATGGTATTTCAGGATCCATACGCGGCCTTAAACCCAAGGATGCGCGTTGGAGAGGCCATTTTGGAGCCCATGGAAGTGTATAAAATCGGAAAAAATAAAAAAGAACGGAAAGAAAAAGTGGTAGATCTGCTTGAAACCGTTGGCCTGGAGGCCGATCATTACAAACGATATCCTCATGCCTTTTCCGGAGGTCAGCGCCAAAGAATTTGTTTGGCGCGCGCGCTCGCACTCGAGCCCAAAATTCTGATTTGCGATGAAATTGTTTCTGCATTGGATGTATCGGTGCAAGCAACTGTGCTCAATCTATTACAGGAGCTACAAGCCAAATTCGGCCTCACCTATCTGTTTATATCCCACGATTTGAGTGTTTTGCATCAAATGTGCGACCGATTGTTGGTAATGAACCAGGGGAAAATAATCGCAGAAGGGTATCCCGAAGCACTTTTTTCCCATTCCAATGAGCCTCTGGTGCGTCAATTGGTAGAAGCCACCCCGGGCAGAAAGTTGCTTCCGCATTGATGCCAGCTGTTTCCCAGATGTTTGTTACAAGACAAAAGCCGTTGTTCGTCCAAAATCTATATTTTCGCCCCACCGATTCGGGATGCGACAAGTGAAACGTAACGTAACTTGCGCACTGCATAAATCTACACCATGGCACTTGCTACATTTTACCGCACCATTTTTCGGGGCCTTCTGTTTCTTCTTCCTTCCTTTCTTTTTGCTCAACGACCCGGGATGGGTAATCCGGCCCAATTCAACATCGGTCGTTTCTATGGAAAAGTGGTGGATGAAAGCAATGGCAAGGGCATTGCCTACGCATCGGTTCAATTGTACGGCATGAAATGGGATTCGAGCGCCCGATCTATGCAGCGAGCCCTCATAGCGGGCCAATTAACCGAAGAAAACGGCGATTTTAGCCTGGAAAACCTCCCGGTGCGCGGCGAATTTACCTTAAAAATCGCCTATTTAGGATTTGCCTCACTGGAACAAAAAGTGTCGTTTGGTATTCCTGCAGGCGGGCCTGGCGGACGGGGACAAGGACAGGGGCAGCCCCCAACACAAACACCCCAATCCGGCGGTCGTGCAGGGCTCCCCAATGGCGTTTCGGTAGATAAAGATTTGGGAAACATCAAACTTTCTGCAAAAGCAGAACTGCTGAAAGAAGTAACCATCGAAGGAAATGCAGGGCAAATTACCCTGGCACTCGATAAAAAAGTATACCATGTAGACAAAGACGGGGTAGCAGCCGGTGGAACCGCAGAGGATGCTCTTAAAAACATCCCTTCCCTCAACGTTGATGTAGATGGCAACCTTACCATGCGCAACGCAGCGCCTCAGCTCTTTATTGATGGAAGGCCAACCAACCTGAGTCTAGATCAAATTCCTTCAGATGCCATTGAACATGTAGAAGTTATAAGTAATCCTTCTGCCAAATACGATGCCTCGGGCGGCGGCGGCGGCATTGTCAATATTGTACTAAAAAAAGAGCGCCGAATCGGATACAATGGCAACGTACGCGCAGGCGTAGACATGCGTGGAAAATTGAACATTGGAGGCGATATCAATGTTCGGGAGGGTAAAATAAACGGATTTGTAAGCGGAAACCTTAACCAACGTCGGTCTATCAGTGTTGGATCTACCGATCGGTTCAACCTCAGCGGAAGCCCACTGACCAATGTTTTCCAGGATACCAGAGGCCAAAGCGATGGCTATTTTGCCATGATGCGCGCCGGACTGGATTATTTCATCGATAACAGAAACACCCTTACTTGCAGCGGCAATTATAACTCGGGCGTTTTTTACAACAACGATGACCTCGATATTCAAACCGATACCCTCAAAAACAACAACGCCGAATCGGGATTCGCTTTCCGTCACGCCTATAGTTATCGAAATTACCAAAACTACGGTGGACAACTCTTGTTCAAACACCTTTTCCCAAAAGAAGGAAAAGAGTTTACAGCCGACATCAACCTCAACGGCGCTTCCAGTTCCAATTACGGCGAATTTGCTACCAACTACCGTGCTACCCAAACCAGCGCCCTCCAAAAACAAACCGGAAAAGGCGATAACCAATTCATCACCGGGCAAGTGGATTACACCAATCCGCTCGCCAATGGCATCAAAATTGAAGCCGGGGCACGAGCCGCCATTCGAAACTATAAAAGCGACAACACCAGCTTTAATTTTATTCAAAATGAATACGTACAAGCCCCCAACTTCGCCGGACGGTACAAATTCAACGATCAGGTATACGCAGCTTATGCAACTTTCTCAAAATCCTATACCCGATTCGGATATCAGGCAGGTTTGCGGGCCGAAAGTTCCCGGTACAAAGGCGTTCTCCTCGATAATGATTCTACTTTTGTTAACCGATACCCGTTGAGCTTGTTCCCCAGCCTGTTTTTAACCTACAAACTCAACGAAGAGGACAATCTCCAACTGAATTTTAGCCGAAAAATTAACCGACCCAACTTTTTCCAATTGATTCCCTTTCCCGATTTCAGTGACTCTCTCCTGCTTTCCCGTGGCAACCCCAATCTGAGACCAGAGTTTACCTACTCGGGCGAGTTTAGCTATCAAAACATCCTCAACAAAGACCACAATATTTTGGTTTCTTTGTATTTCAAACAAGCCGTCAAACTGATTACCCGCTATCAGTCCCTGCATTCAGATGTGGTTCAAGGAAGAGAGGTCATTGTTTCCACCTACGAAAATGCCAATTCCAGCACGGCTTATGGCTTAGAATTTACCATGAAAAATACCTTGTTTAAAATATTCGAGCTCACCAGCAACCTCAATTTCTATAACTCCAAAGTGGATGGCACCAACATCAATCCCAGCTTGAAAAACGAACAATTTACCTGGTTTATAAAAGAAAATCTAAATATAAAATTACCTCAAAATCTGACCATTCAATTGAACGGTTCCTATCAAAGTCGCACCGCCTTTTCTTTCGACAACCAGGGCGGTGGCCGCGGCGGTCGCGGTGGCCCAGGCGGCGGCTGGGGCGGCAGCCCAAGCAGCACCGCACAAGGTTATACCATCCCGATTTGGTTTTGCGATTTTAGTGTCCGAAAAGACCTTTGGAAACGCACGGCCAGTTTGACCCTCGGTGTACAGGATATCTTCAGCTCCCGCATCAATGGTTCCCACACAGCATCACTTGCCTTTATTCAGGATTCCCGTCGGCGACGCGACTCGCACTTGGCACGTCTGACCTTTACCTACCGTTTTGGTAAATTTGATGTTTCCCTTTTTAAACGCAAAAACACCCGCCAGGAATCGGAAGGTATGGATTTTTAATTCATCCTGCCGAATCAAGTGCTAAAAGCAATTACTTTTGCAATCAAAACGCCTGATCTGTGAAATTTTTAGCACGCTGGCTTCGGGCCTGGTACCGCAGCATTCCCCAAAACGAACAAGGTCATTTGCTTTGGGGTAAGTATTTTCGTCGTTTATTTTTTCGTATTTCGCTGTGGTTCTTTGGTTTAACCATCGGATTGACCATCGTTTATGCGTTTTTGCCTATACCCATTACTCCCCTCATGCTCCAACGTTGTTGGCAACAAAGCTGGGATAGCCAACGCCCAGTGCGCTTGAAACACCATTGGGTTTCATTCAATCAATTGTCTTCCCATCTCCAACTGGCCGTAGTGTGTGCAGAAGATCAAGACTTTTTGGAGCACGAAGGCTTTGATTTTGAGGCCATTGAAAAGGCCTATAAGTACAATCAAAACCACAAGCGAAAGCGAGGCGCCAGCACCATTAGCCAACAAACCGCTAAAAATGTGTTCCTTTGGCCAAGTCGATCCTGGCTGAGAAAGGGTTTTGAGGTTTATTTTACCTTCCTCATAGAAACCATTTGGAGCAAAAAACGCATCATGACGGCCTATCTCAATTCCATCGAGTTTGGAGACGGTATTTATGGCGCCGAAGCGGCAGCACAATATTTTTTTAAAAAGCCGGCTGCTCAAATTGACCGTCGACAAGCGGCACTGCTTGCCTCGGTATTACCCAATCCATTGATTTTCAGAGTGGATCAACCTTCCGCTAAAGTACAGGAACGCCAACAATGGGTACTTGGCCAAATGCGCCTTTGGGGCGGCAAAATAGATTATGAAGACCCCAATACACCCAAAAAAGACAAATAATCAAAATTATGTCGAAGAAAAAAAGCGCCCACGAAATTCCCAAGGCTCCCAATCCAACAACAAGCCCTTCCCAACCCTTCAATTTGCTCGAACGCCCCGGCATGCCCGAGCTCCTGCTTTTTGTTTCTGCCTGGCTGGTGTTCGGTTGGTCTGTCAACAACGGATTTGTTTTTTTCGACGATGACAAAGCCATTCTTTACAACAAGGCACTTCAAAGCCCCAGTTTGATTCATTTCTTTACAGGTCAAAATCTGGGCATGTACGCCCCATTCAGTTGGATGGCTTATTGGGTGGGAAAATTGATTTCCGGTCAGAACGCATGGGGTTACCACCTCGTTTCCCTCTTATTGCACAGTATAAATGGCATGCTCGTTTATAGCACCTTGCGCTTGCTGTTAAGCAACATTTGGGTGGCTTTTTCCGCGGCGCTTTTGTTTGTGGTACATCCTATGCAAACCGAAGCCGTTTGCTGGGCTGCTGCATTGAGTACCGTTTTATACAGTACCTTTTACCTGGCTTCTGCACGGGCCTACCTGATGTGGCTCCAAGCGCAAAAAACTTCCATATCAGGATATTTGGGCGCATTATTGCTTTTTTTAGGCGCAATCCTGAGCAAATCAGCAGCCGTAACCCTCCCCCTCCTGCTCATCGCTTTTGATTTTTTTGTTTACAAAAAATTGAGAAGAAATTTCTGGCTGAGTAAAATTCCTTATTTAATTTTAAGTTTTATATTTGGCTATTATACTTTTATTACCCGAGAGGCAGAGGGGCACGACATTGAAACAGCCTCCCAAACCTTTAATTTGCTCGATCGCTTTTTTATGGTTTGTCAAACCCTGCTTTTTTACCCCGTAAAATTGCTTTTACCCTTTAATTACTCCATTGCCTACCCTTTTGTAAAGGAAAACGGGGCTTTCCCACCCTTTTATTACCTGGCCCCGCTCATTTTGGTGGCATTGGGCGCCCTGATTTGGTGGAAATGGCGCGACAAACCCAATTATTTACTTGCGCTTGCCTGGTACTTTCTTCCGCTCTGCGTGATGTTGCCCTTCCGTACCGTTGGAAGTTTTGAACTGCGTTCCGACCGTTACATTTATCTATCCTGTATTGGAATTTTTCTTCTGATTGCATTTGCGCTTGAAAAAGCAAATGCACGGTATCGAGACCTGGGTTTGATTACGCTGGTGAGTTTGCTTGGCTTTTTGGCCTGGAAACAAAGCACTGTATGGAAGGAAGGTGTAGCACTGTTCAAAAACTGTGTTGAAAAAACCCCCGAATCATCCTTGTGCCAGTGCAACTTGGCTTACAACGAATTATTGAATTTGCAATACCAGGAATCCATTGATCATTACACGGAGGCTTTGCATTACGACCCAAGCGTTGTGGAAGCTTATAATGGACGTGGACAGGCTTATATGCAGCTTCGACGGTTTCCGGAAGCACTCGGCGATTTTCAAAAAGCCATCCAGGCAGGCATTATAACCCCCAAATTGTTCCTCAATCGGGGCAAATGCCTGGTCATCCTCAACAAACCTGAAGAGGCCATTCCTGATTTGAACAAAAGCATAGAACTGGAGCCCAAAAATCCGGAAACCTGGTATTTCCTGGCAGTTGCAAAAGAAAAAACCAATGATTTGCCCGGGGCGGCTGCCGATTACAGCAAGGCCTTGCAATTGCAACCCGATTACCTCGAGGCTCTGGTAAACCAGGGACTCGTTTATGTAAAACTCGGAAAATACAGTGAAGCCATAAACGACTATTCCCAGGCTTTGAAAATAAACCCCAACATGGAAATGATCTGGAACAACCGGGCTTATGCATTTTTACAAAAAGGGGATCCGGGAAACGGAGTATCCGATGCCTCAAAAGCCATTGAACTCAACCGGAAATATGCCAAAGCATATCAAACCCGAGGGTTCTTGTACCAGGCACTCGGTCA
>JAGWYI010000113.1 GCA_018969455.1 Bacteroidota bacterium
AGATCATCTCAATTTCGAGGAGGCAGCAGCCTTGCCACTGGCAGGACTTACGGCATTTCGAACCCTTTTTAGCCGGTGTAAATTACGGAAAGGGGAGAAAGTACTTATTACCGGAATAGGCGGTGGGGTTGCACTTTTGGCCCTTCAATTTGCTCTAAAAGCGGGCGCCCAGGTTTTTGTCACTTCCGGATCGGGAGAAAAAATACGCAGAGCCAAGGAATTGGGCGCATTAGACGGGGTTTCATACAAGGAGCCTTCCTGGGATAAACAATTGAAGTCGCTAGCGGGCGGGTTCGATGTGGTGATTGATTCTGCCGGAGGAGATGGTTTCTCCGCACTTGTAGGATTGTGTAATGCTGGTGCACGGATCGGCATATACGGTGGCACCCTGGGGAAATTCGGCCCCATCAGTCCGCAACTCATTTTCTGGAAACAGATCAGCATCCTGGGAAGCACCATGGGGTCGCCTGCCGATTTTGATAAAATGCTTCAATTTGTAAGGGAACATAAGATGACACCTATTGTTGATAAAACTTATGCTTTGGATGCAGGCAATCAAGCATTTAAATATTTAGAAAAATCTGAACAATTTGGAAAGATTGTTTTACAACATTAATTGATGAAAAACACCGGTTTCCCAAGCCCAAAAAACCATTTTGAAATTCTGGATGGATTGCGAGGCCTTGCTGCCTTAACAGTGGTTCTATTCCACCTTTTTGAAACGTTTACCAACACCAACCATTTGGTTCAAATCATCAACCACGGTTATTTGGCTGTTGACTTTTTCTTTTTACTATCCGGATACGTCATCGCTTATGCTTACGATGATCGTTGGACAGACATGACTTTGGGTGTTTTCATAAAAAGACGAATTATTCGCTTACATCCTATGATTCTCGCTGGGATGTTGATAGGGGCGGGTAGCTATTATATTGCTGCAGACTCGGAATTGTTTCCCCTTATTTCCCAAACCCCGGTTTGGAAATTGTTGTTTGTAGCCCTTTTAGGTGCTTTTATGTTTCCGGTAGGTGCTTCGCTCGATATTCGAGGTTGGGGAGAGATGTATCCCTTGAACGGACCGGCGTGGTCTTTGTTTTATGAATACCTTGCTAATTTGCTTTATGCTTTGATATTCAGGCATTTATCGAATTTGATGTTGGGCATTTTGGCGGTAGTAGCCGGAATTGCTACCGTGCACTATGCTGTTACGAGCACAACAGGCGATATGGTAGGAGGTTGGTCATTGGATCCGACTCAACTTCGCACCGGAATTACCCGGCTTTTTTATCCGTTTTTGGCAGGGCTGTTGTTGTTTCGCTTGTTCAAACCATCGGAAATACGGTATGCTTTTGCATGGAGCGCTTTTATGCTGTTGTTGACACTTGCCTTCCCGAGGGTAGGAGGGGGCGCCTGTTTGTGGCTAAATGGCCTCTACGAAGCCCTGGTAATCTTGTTGGTTTTTCCCTTAATCGTACACATTGGAGCAAGTGGATCCATTAAATCGCCCGGTGTTTTGCGCATTTGCCGCTTTTTAGGAGGCATTTCATATCCGGTTTACATCATCCATTACCCAATTATTTACTTGTATACTGCCTGGGTAATTGATCATCAGAGAAGCATGTCAAACAGTTGGTTGCAGGGGCTGGCGGTATTTGGTTTTTCTATAACAATTGCTTATATATGTCAAAAATGGTATGATGTGCCGTTCAGGAAATGGTTAACCCTGCGTTTTTTCTCGCAATAAGGATCAGTTCATCGCCATCTGTTCCATCGCGTTTTTGGTATGGAAGTCTGCTGGAATGTATAATTTCAATCCCACACTTTTCGAGCATGATTTTCAGATCTTGCTCGAGGTAATAGTGCATACAAATGCGATCCGATTTGTCGCTGGTGTATTCATAACCGGAACAGGCATAGTTGTCTTCCATGGTGCTCCAGTACAAATAAGCGTTCGGCAACAAAAGCGGGCATAAATCTGAAATTAACTGTTCAACCGCCATTTTATCGAGGTAAGGAAGGCAAAAAGCGCCCATGACACCTTGAAATTTCTGGTCTAGTTTTCGCACATCGCGGATGTCCATGCATTGAAACTGAGCATCCGGGTTGTTTTTTTTAGCCAAATCTACCATGTTTGGCGCCAGGTCGATGCCAAGCCAAGCCAAATCGGGTCGTTTGTTTCGCGTTGCCTGGCAAGTATTTCCCGGACCGCAGGCAAGTTCGAGCACCGCTGCGTTAGCCGGAAGGTGTTGTGCAAACAGATCAAAACCAGGTTGATATTTGCTTTGATCCATAAATTTTTTTTCGTACCAGGCGGCATGTTTATCAAAAACCTGGGCGGCCTCATGTGCATAATCCATACAAACTTAACCATTTTGCTTGTTAAATGGTTCCCGGGTGTAAAAAATATGCTTTTGTTGCAAAAATGCAACTTTTGTCAAAAAGCAAAACAAATTATTTTTATTTTACCCTTTGCGTATTACCTTAGCCGCTAAAATTCAAAAGCACGCACATGGTTTCCCAAAACGAGGTGCAGATCACCCGATATGCTGAGAGCGCTTCCATGTTGCGCCAGGCACGTAGCTACGCGCAAGTGCGCAAGTGGCTTAATTTGGGCAAAAAAGATGGTTTGTATTGGGGGGAGCTCCCATTTGTGGAAAAAATGGGTGTAAGTTGTTGGTTTTCAAATGAATTTACTACGGGTTTTTGCACTTGCCGGGAAAAATTTCCTTGTTCGCATTTGCTTGGACTGATGCTTCTTCAGCTTCATCAGTTGGAAGCGTTCCAATCTTGTACGGAATACCCCTCCTGGCTTGAGCGCAAAGAACTTCCTGCAGAAAAAAAAGAACCGATTGTCAAAAATCGTCGACAAGAAACCCGGTTCTTGTTAGAAATGGATGGAAAACGGGCGTTAGAACGCTGGATAAAAGATTTGATTCGAGGCGGATTGCTTCAATTGCCTGAGAAGTCGCCGGCTTTTTTCGAAGATATGGCCCGAAGAATGGTTGATGCAAAATGTCCGGGATGGGCAGGCATGGTTCGAAACTTTCAAAAGATCAATTATTTCGAATCGGGCGTGTGGCAAACTTCGGCCTTGGAGATATGTGTTCAAATTTGGCTCAGTATACAAGCTTTTGAACACACGGAAAAATTGCCCGATTCAGTAAAAGATCAAATTTATGGGTTAAGTGGCCGAATTGTGCGTAAACAGGATTTGTTCGATAATCCGGATACGCTTCGAATATCTGATAACTGGTTGGTTTTGGGGATGATACAAGATGAGGAAGAAGAAGGGCTTTTTCGTTACAGAAGTTGGTTGCATGGAACAAAAACGGGTAAAAATGCCCTTGTACTGGAGTACAGTACCCGTTTTAATCCCTATGTTCCTGCCTGGAAAGCGGGAGATGTATGTTCGGGAATGCTGGCCTTTTATCCATCCAATTGGCCGTATCGAGCAGTATTTCAATCGTTTCAATCTTGCGTTCCGGCCCTGGCCGTATCCGCTGCCGGTTTTTCTGATTGGAAAACGGCTCAACAGGATTGGGCTACCCAAATTGCGCTACATCCCTGGCTGCACGATTGGCCCCAAATTATGCAAGATGTTTGTCCTTTTGGGCATGAAACACAGCGTGGTCTTTGTGATAAGGATGGATACAGTTGGCCACTGGATGCCCAATTTCCGGAGAACGATTGGTGGCAATTGATGGCATTAACCGGCAGTAAAGCACATACCATAAGTCTCCTTCGAAATAATGAATCGGTTTATCCATTAGGGGTATGGATAAGGGAACGCTATCTACCTTTAAAGCGATGAATAGTTGGCAATATTTGGTGCATACGGCCCTTTTGGGTACCGAAAAAAGAACGCTTGAGCAAGCCCAACTCCGGCCATCCGTTGCAGCGCTCTTGAAAAAATTTAGTGAATCAGATCCTGAATCCCGCTTTTTAAACCTGGCAACCTTGGCTTATGTGTACGAGCGTGCCGGTAAATTACCCTTGCATTCAACTGCAGATCCTTTTATTGCTGATGAAGATGTTTCTGATGATTGTGCAAGTAGCCTGGAAGAAATTTTTCAAACATTGTTGGATACCAAGCCCCCAAATCCGGAAATATGGGCTTATTTGTTGCAAAAATTGGCAAAAGACCAAACCGTAATTCCCATTCAATTCCTGACGCCCGTTTTTCAACTTGCCACACAAAACGCATTTAAATCCTTGCAGCCTTTAATTCCTATGGTTTCGGGAAGCAGGGGGAAATGGCTGGGCCAACAGCATAAGGCCTGGACTTTTGCATCTCCTAAAGATCCTTTAGCATCCTGGGAAACAGAAACCAATGAAAACAGGCGGAAGATTTTGATGAATTTGCGCGCCAAGGATTCGAAACAGGCACTGGTATTGCTGAAGCAGGCTTTTGATTCGGAACGAAATGCTCGGGAACGTAAAGCATTAATCGGCACTTTGCAAATTCCGCTGGTTCCTGAAGAAGTCCGATTTCTGGAAATTGTTTTTGACCAACTCGATCCAAATGCCGCCGCAGAAAAATCAGCTTCAACGAGTTTGCGCAACATCATCATGGAACGGCTTTTATCCAGTCCGGAATCTGCGGTTTTTAACCATACAGTAGCGAATTTAGGCAAATATTTTCAATTGAAACGGATAATTGGGCTCAAAGGGAAATGGAGTCTCCATGTTCCCGATGCACCAGACGATTTCCTTCAAGATGGCCATATGCAGAAATTTATGGGGTTTGATCCTACCTTGTCCAATGAAGGTATGCTTAAAACAAAATTCTGGTTTTCCGAGCTGGTCCGAAACCTGCATCCGATGGCTTGGGAACAATTGTTGCCCGAACTGAATTGGCGTGAAATATTCCAAATTTTTGAGGAAAGCACCTGGTATTTGCCTAAACTTGCCTACGCGCTGGCCCGCACACGTTACAGGAAAGCGGTGCTGGCTTACACCCAGGAATATGTAGTGGATGCCTCCAATTATTTTATGCTTCATGCCTTATCCAACTTGGAACTGGAAAAATATGTCATGCACAAATCTCAGGGAATCCTTTCGGAATATCTGATTGAGCTGTTAAAACGCCCTGATTGGGTATGGTCTCGGCCATTCAGTCGGTTTGTGCTGCAATGCCTCCTTGCTCCGCGCAGCAATGGATATCATTATTCCGAAATCCCACGTATGTTATCCTTGCATCCACATTTCGATCCGGAAGTTTTACCAGAACTGGAAAGTGCATTTTTATCCCCATCTCGTGATTTTCAGGTTCAATTGCTTCAACAACAAGTATTGGCGCCCATGCACCGCCTCATTCTCCTCAGAACTAAAATAAATGCTTTATGAAAAATATTCTACGTCAACATGTTGAGCATCAATTTGCGGAAGAGTTAGCGCAATTGGAAAAATGGGATTCGGGGAAACGGCCAGAAAATTGGAAGTGCACGCCACGTGCAGTTTTGATGTACATTATGGGAGGGAAACTTCCCAATGGTTTCGAAATCAGTCCCAAATACATTGGCAACAGCCGATTGATTGAAATTGCCATTGCGACTTTATGTACCGATCGGGCTTTGTTGTTATATGGTTTGCCTGGAACGGCGAAATCATGGGTATCCGAACACCTGGCAGCAGCTATTTCGGGCGATTCAACCTTACTGGTACAGGGCACTGCAGGCACAAGTGAGGATGCCATGCGTTATGGCTGGAATTATGCGCGCCTTATAGCCGAAGGACCCAGTGCACAGGCCTTGGTGCAAACGCCTATTATGCGTGCCATGGAATATGGGAAAATAGCAAGAATTGAGGAATTGACTCGAATGAGTGCCGATGTGCAAGATACCTTAATTACCATTTTATCGGAAAAAATAATGCCTGTGCCTGAGTTAAATATTGAAATTCAAGCAGTTACGGGCTTTAATGTAATTGCTACTGCCAATAACCGCGACAAGGGTGTGAACGAACTCTCCGGCGCCTTGAAACGCCGATTCAATACCGTGGTTTTGCCAACCCCCGAAACCATAGAATCGGAGGTCGCTATTGTTTATCAACGGTCAAGTCAGTTGATGGCCCAATATGAATTACCTGCTGAAGTATCTGTTTTGCAAGAAATTCAGCGAATTGTGACCATATTTCGGGAGTTGCGGGCTGGCGTATCCATAGAAGGTAAAACCAAAATCAAATCGCCAAGCGGCGCCATGAGCACCGCTGAAGCCATATCTGTTATTCAAAGCGGAATGGCACTTGCCGCGCATTTTGGAGACGGTTTGCTGAGTGCAGAAGATTTGGCAGCAGGGCTGGTTGGGTCGGTGGTAAAAGATCCGGTTCAAGATCGGGTTGTTTGGAGCGAATACCTGGAAACGGTGGTGAAAACAAGGGAAGATTGGCGTGATCTTTACCGAGCCTGCAAAGCCATTCCCTTGTAAATGATGGAATTACACATTTTAGGTATTCGACATCATGGTGTAGGCTCGGCTAAGCATGTACGAGCCCGGCTGGATGAACTACAGCCCGATTTGATACTGGTGGAAGGTCCGCCAGAAATGGATGTTATTTTACCTTTTGTTTTTGATCCGGCCTTTCAATTGCCAGTTGCAGCACTTTGTTACGATGAAGAGGCGCCTCAATTTGCCTCTTTTTATCCGTTTTCGGTGTTTTCTCCTGAATGGCAAGCGATTCAATACGGACTTGAGCACCGTACTCCTGTAAAGATGATGGATTTGCCACTTTCCCATTTATGGCAAATGCAGCGGATGAATCAAAACCCGGAACCCCAACCCGGGCAAGACCCAATTGCTGAATTCGCGCGTGCGGCTGGATTTGAACATGGAGAAAGTTGGTGGGAACTTCATTTTGAACAGGCATACAGGCCAGGGGACGCCCGGCAACATTTTGAAGCCGTTTTTTTGATGATGCATACCTTGCGAAACCAGGGGATAAAAACCAGTTTGGATGCCGAAAATGTAATTCGGGAGGCATGGATGCGACATATAATACGGTCTGCTTTGAAAAATAATGTAGCAAATATTGCTGTCGTTTGCGGCGCATGGCACGCGCCAGCACTAATCAATTTGGATGATTGGGAGAAATCGGACCAGAAATTGCTCAAAAGCCTGCCCAAAAGCAAGATAAAAGTCAAGTCAAGTTGGATACCCTGGACCAACAGCAGGCTGTCTTTACACAGCGGCTATGGCGCAGGAATTCATTCGCCCGGCTGGTATCGGCATTTATGGGAAAACCCCGATGATTCGGGCGCCTTATGGCTTTCCAAAGTGGCACAATTATTCCGAACACAAAAAATGGATGTAGCAACAGCGCATGTATTGGAAGCACATCGACTCAGCATGGCATTGGCTGCCCTGCGAAACAAAAGCCGACCTGGCTTGCAGGAATTGAACGAGTCGGTGGTAACGGTAATGTGTATGGGGGATGAAGTATTGCTCAATTTGATTCGAAATGAACTAATTGTAGGCAATGTGCTCGGTTCGGTACCTGAAAATTTGCCCAAATTGCCGCTTCAAGCAGATTTTGAAAGCCAAATACGCGCGCTAAGGCTCCCATTGTGCGCTGAAGCCAAAGAAAAAGTTCTCAATTTGCGCGAAGCACTCGATTTGAAACGTTCGGTTTTTCTTTACAGGTTGCATATTTTAAACATCCCCTGGGCCAGGCCGGTCGAATCTAGCGGTAAAGGTACATTTAAGGAAATATGGGAACTTCAATGGAGCCCGGAAATGATGATTTCCCTCATCGAAAAGGGGATTTGGGGAAACACCGTTGAAATTGCAGCTGCCCGGCTTCTCAACGACCAGGCTTTGCAAAGCCGAAACATAGCCCAATTGGCCAATTTTATCAGCTTGGCGATTCCGGCAGAACTGTATTCTGTGCTCGGGCATTTGCTTCAATACATCCATGCCGAAGCATCTGTTTCTTCTGATATTCAGGAACTTATGCAAACGGTGATTCCGCTTGCCGGACTCGGACGTTATGGGAATGTGCGCAAATCGGATATTCAGGCGATTGAAACCTTACTGGGCGGGCTTATCATCCGGATTTGCATCGGTTTGCCCAATGCTGCCTTTGGTATTGATGGGGGAGGGGCCAACAATTTGCTAAACATAATTAAAGATACCCACCGGGCTTTGTATGTATTGGACCATACCGATTGGTGGGCACAATGGCTTGATGCACTTTCGCGTGTAAGCACACGCACAGGCGTGGCCCCTCTGGTTTCGGGCGGAGTAAACCGCTTGCTTCTGGATGCACGTGTACTCAACCGGGATGCCATTTCTGTGCGCATGCATTTAGCGCTTTCCAGAGCCAACGAGCCCGCCGAATCGGCTGCATGGCTGGAAGGATTTTTGGATGGCAGCAGTTTGTTGCTTTTATATGATGACAACCTATGGAATTTGATGCATGTATGGCTTTCCGAATTGCCGGAAAATGATTTTGTGGCACTCCTTCCAATCTTGCGCCGTACGTTTTCCAAATTCGAACCAGCAGCACGCAATCAATTGGGCCAAAAAGCAAAAACAGGTGTGACCATGACAGGAGAATCGCCTCCAGATCGGACACACAATTTTGACACCAATTTTGCGGATAACACACTTCCGTTCACCCTTCAACTCCTCGGATTTAACCATGAATGAAACCCTGTTGCAACGTTGGCGCCTGGTATTGGGTGGGGCAGAATCGGATGGAACACAGGCCGAACTGGATGACCAACAGCAAGGAATGGACGCCGCTTTGGAGGCCTTGTATGAGTTTGACCGAAAAAACAAATTTGAATACCCTTCCAATAAGAACCAGGCAGGGTTTGAATCCAGCAGGCCGGCAATTGCACGGTGGTTGGGTGACATTCGCACTTATTTTCCTGAATCGGTGGTGCAAGTTATTCAAAA
Organism: Bacteroidota bacterium; assembly: GCA_018969455.1. Classification (GTDB taxonomy): domain Bacteria; phylum Bacteroidota; class Bacteroidia; order Chitinophagales; family Saprospiraceae; genus M3007. The sequence continues at coordinate 8,898 of JAGWYI010000113.1, forward strand.
TGATGCGTTACAACATCCGGTTTTACAACGGAAAATGCTTCTGGAGCCCGAAATCCTGGAACAGGCAAGCCCAGATGTTCAACTGGTGGCGACCTTGCTCGAATTAGGGAAAATGATTCCATCCCAAACCAAGGAAACAGCGCGTAGGGTGGTGCGCCATGTTGTGGAGGAACTTCTGGTAAAACTGGAACAGAAAACCATTCAGGCAATCAAAGGGGCTATAAACCGAAGTATTAAAAACAATCGCCCGCGCCCGCATGAAATTGATTGGCATACTACCATTCGAAAAAACCTGAAAAACTATCAACCAGAGTTAAAAACCATCGTACCTGAAATTCGAATCGGTTTTGGAAAATCCAGTCGCAAATCTCTGAAAGACATCGTTTTATGCGTCGATCAATCGGGTTCTATGGCTAGCTCTGTGGTGTATGCTGCTATTTTTGGAGCAGTTATGACCAGCATCCCTTCGGTGAAAACCAAAATGGTTGTTTTTGATACGAGTGTCGTAGACCTTACTGAACGTTTAAACGATCCGGTGGATTTACTTTTTGGTGTGCAGTTGGGCGGAGGTACCGACATAAACAGTGCTTTATCTTATTGTCAGGGATTGTTGACTCGCCCGGAAGATACCACCCTCGTGTTAATCTCCGATCTTTTTGAAGCAGGAAATGAAAAGCAAATGCGGCAACGATGTGCAGAAATAAGCGAATTGGGTGTTCAACTTGTCGTCTTATTGGCCTTGAATGATGAGGGCGCTCCGGCTTACGACCGAAACAATGCCCAGTTTATAGCAAAATTGGGTGTACCGGTCTTTGCCTGTACACCCAATTTGTTCCCCGATTTGATGGCTGCGGCCTTGTCACGC
>JAGWYI010000114.1 GCA_018969455.1 Bacteroidota bacterium
TGAATAATATAGCGCCTTTGGATTTGAACAGGGTTTGCTTTTCGGCGCTGTCGATCGCATCGCGGATGTCTTTTACCCCGGCATTGATTGCGGATAATTGAAAAAATGGCTTGTTGAGCATTTTCGCAATCAATTGCGCGAGCGTGGTTTTGCCCACGCCTGGCGGTCCCCATAAAATAAAGGACGGAATTTTTCCCGCTTCAATGGATTGCCGCAAAACGGCATTTTCGCCTACCAAATGTTGTTGCCCCACATATTCGGCGAGGGTTTGGGGGCGCATGCGTTCGGCTAAGGGTGTCATGGTTACTGACTGGTTTGTTTTTTGCGAAACAGCAGCAAGGCGCTGTCGGGCACGCGAAATACGATGTCGTAGTGCTCCTGGAGTTTGGCTATTTCATCGGGATTGTCGGTATAATAAAATTCGGTATGCTCGGGGTAGGCGTGTTGGCCATGCCAGGGCGCGAGTTGCACGTATTTGTCGTAATGCGGGGTGCTCAAATTGATGTGAAAATCGAAGGAATTGTACGGCAACCAATTGGTATCCAACTGAAAAGGCGTGCTTCGGTTTTCGGCTTTGTACAAATCCTTAAAATAATCGAGGGTTTTAAAGGTGCCTACATCAAACCACCATTCGTAGGAAGAAACCAGGTTGCGGCAATTGTTGAAATTGGCTACGGTGTAAATACTCCAGGGCAGCACCAGCAGCAGGGCAGCATAGGGACGCATTTCGTAAGTCCAGCGGGCCAGGGTGATGATTTGAAGGGCAAACAAAGGGTAAAAGAAAATGGAAGTACGCGCATCCAAATAAGGGGTTTTAAACAAAAATCCCTGGGTTAAATTGAACAACACTGCGGCGCCACACATACCGGCCAACAAAATGGGGGTGTTGAGCCGCCATTTGTTTTCCCGCCATTTCCAGATGCCCAACAAAAGCGAAACGAGGGTAAACCCAATGTAAATAACACAAAGCCAATCCGTTGTATGTCTGCCAAAATACGCCTTCCCATGCACCGAGCTCCGCAACAAGGCCGAAAGGGTGTCTTTGTAAAAACTGCTCATCCCCCAAAACTGAAACTGGTCGCTTGCGCGCATGCGCACGATGGGCAGATATGCCAGCAGGGCAATGACGATACCTGCCGCCAAAATCGGCGCCAGGCTTCGAATGCGCGCATGGGAGCGGTCTTGCGCAGCGCCCCAAAGCAGCAAAAACAAAAATGGCACATACCAGTTGAGTACCGTAAAATTGGTTTCAACAGCCAAAGCGCCCAGCCAGGCAGCCGCAACTAAATGTGTATATTTTTGATTTTCAAAATATTGTACGGCCTGGTAAATGGCAGCCAGCATAATGCCCACTGCCAGGCCGTAGCCTCGGGCCAGGGAAAAGAACTCCAGCACAAAGGGATTACCCACCAGCATAATGAATGCAAATACCCGCAGCCAGGCATTGGCGCCTTTGCGCGCGAAGGCTGTTGCTGTAAGGATAAATAAAACGCCCCCGCTCAAAGCCGGTATGCGCACCGTAAAATGGAAAACGCCAAAAAACCAAACCAACAGCTTGATAAACAGGGTATTGATGATGTGGTTGTTGGGTACTGCGTCGGTCGAATAAAACAGGATGTCGGGAATGCTGCGGGGTACGTGGTTGATGACAGTAGTGACTTCATCCACTGTCATGGGGATCAGGCGAGCCCGCAAGACCATGTAAATCAACAGCAGGGAACCCACTGCCCAATAACTCCATTGTTCTATTTTTTGTTGCATACAGATTTAGCGCTTTGAGGCGTAAAACTACTGAACCTGCCCGGGTTTTGGAGGATTGGATCGATTTTTAATCGTTTTAGGGGGGCGATTGCCCCATTTCGCGCGGATTCCGATGCTTCCGGAGCGCCCGGGCATGGGTTGGTTTTCCAGGTAGGAATAGGTGCGATTCCAGCAGTTTTCCAGGCGGGCTTCCAGGTCCAACTGTGTATTTTTGAAGGTACACAATCGGGCGCTCAACAGGAAAGTTCCCACCGAAAAGGCCGGCAAATGGCGGGAATTGTCGGTTTGTACAAATCTTTTGCCCGTAAAGCTATGCACATAAGCGAATTGTGCCTGTTTTGTGCCCAATCGAATTTGAGCGGAAGCGCTGTTCAAGGGGACATACACCAGTTGTTTGTGGAGGCTGCTTTCTGCGGTGTTATATACGGCCACATTGGTGGTGTAGCAGCGTTGATATTGCGCTTTTGTTTGAAAATGCCAATTGCGCCATTGCACCTGGTAATCCAGGGCCGATTCCAGTCCGCGGGAAGCCACTTTTTTCAAATTGCCTGGTCGGAAGATGCCATCGTTTCCCGGTTGCCATAAGATCCAGTCGTCGATGTTGAGGTAAAACGCCGTGTTTTCGAAGCTCCAATGCGGGCCGTACAGTTTCAGGCTAAGGTCGGTGCTGTAGCCATTTTCGGAGCGAAGATTGCTTTGTCCCCATGCTTTCCAGAATCGGTCGTTGAAGGTGGGTAAGTTGAAATTGCGCGACCCGTGAAATGTGATTTGGGCATATTGGCATGGTGCGTAAACCCCGCCCAAAGACCAGGTAAAAGGCGTTTTTTGTCCTTTTGCCCATTCTTTTCGCGCCATTCCGCTTATTTTCAAGCGATTACTTTGCCATTCTCCGCCCCAATAGAGCGCCGTTCGGTTTTGATGGTACCACAAAAGCGTGTCGGCGTATCCGTCGGATTGTGCCCATTGGCGGGTGTTGTTTGCGCCCAATTGCAGGGTAAAACGGGGCCCGATATGGCGTAAGAAGCGGGTATTTGCGACCAAAGTACGGGCATGACTGGAGTCGGTATCGCCGGAAAGATGAAATGCGATCCATTCATCCAGGTATCCAATCCGGGTTTGCAGCACACCTTTTCTGGAGGGAATGAATTGCCATTCGAGCGAGCTGCGCAGGTCGCGGTCTTTCTGCCAGCTGGTTTTGGGGGAGGATGTGATGGGTTGGGGGATTTCTCTGGAAGCGCGGGTATACCAGCCGGAAAAACGTATTTGGTTGTATTTATTGGGTTTAAACTGTAAGAATTCTTGAATGTCAAATTTTTCCAGCCCATTGTTTTGTTGTCGTTGTGGTGGCCGGCCTGGCAGGGTATAGTTGGTAAAGGGGAAATTGTTTTCTGCGCGTTGAAAAAAGGCCTGTGAATTGCTTTGCCAGGCGCCATGGCTGAAGCCGAGGGTTGATTGGGCGCTCAGATTGCCAAAACTGCCGCGTGAAAGGCCCATTTGGCCCGAAAATCCGGGATTTTGTTGCCAATTGTGGTTGAGGAGAAGGGCCCCACCCATGGCGCTGCTACCCAGGGCGGCACTTTGTCCGCCTTGATAGAGGGCCAGTGCATCATCGGGCCAAAGCGGCAGCAGGGAAACATCGGCGGTGCCGTTCATGGGGCTCAGTAGGGGCAGCCCGTTCCAGTATACCGGGCTACGTGCGGCGCCGGCGCCGCGTATGGAAATGCTGGCCAGGGCGCCAGGGGCAGTAATGCGCAAGGCGAGCGGACTTTCCCAGCGCAGGCGGTCGGCCAGGGTAAGGGTATTGATCGTGGGCAAAGAGTCGGATTTCCAGCGTTTAAATCCGGTTTGTTCCATTCGGAAGGCCTGTACAGTAAGCAGGGGGAGGGTATGCAGCGTGTCTTGTGCAGGCAGGCGCGGGAGAGCGCACAAAAGAGCGCAAAGAAAAAGCGCGCACGATGCCGGCAGTACCCAAGGGGACTGACAGTTTGGTGGGCAGGCGTATTTAATCACCTTTGGGCCCGATTTGGCAAATTTCTTCGTAATCTGGGCGATCGTAAGGGAAACGGTGGATGAAGGAATTGCGCACTTCGCCCTGATGCAAAACAAATACTCCGGGCATTTGAAATCCATCACCCAGTTCTTCGCTGTGGTAGGTTGTCCCATGGCCCTCCACGATGGCGGCCTGAAAGCCACGGATCCAGTTCATCAGGCCAAACAATTGCGCGGGTGTGCCGCGCCCCAGTCCAAATTTGCGGTAAAACTGCTTTTCCGGATCTGAAATATGATCAATTGGCATCAGTTTGTACCGCTTGAAAAATTTCTCTGCGAGCTCTTTATCGGGCGACATGTGTACGAATACGATACGAAAGCCCTGAGATTCCAGCTTTTTTTTGCGTTGTGCAATATCACTGATGGCTTCCCGGCAAAAGGAACAGCCAAAAAAACGCAGGAATACCAATAAAACAGGCTGGTCTTCAGCGAGCTGTGCCAGGGTTTCTCCTGAATTCATCGTAACCATCTCATCCCAGAATGAACGATGCGCAGGGGGATGCGTTTCAAGCATGGTTAAAATTTTGACAATATGCGGTGGGCAGGGTTTAGTGCCGCCCACCGCATGATGACACGGGTATTAACACGCGCAGACGAAACCGCAATTTCAGGGAATGTCTGCGCTTTTATTTAAATCAAATTCATGGTATCCAGAACATCTACGATTTCTTTCACGGCATTAGCCGACTGATGTAACAGCGATTTCTCGTCTTCGTTCAAATTCAGTTCAATAATTTGGGCAATTCCTTCCCGACCCAATTTGACAGGTGCGCCAACAAAAATATCGTTTACGCCGTATTGGCCGGTAAGGCGAACACAGGCAGGCACAATGCGTTTGTCGTTTTTAAAGATGGAAATGGCCATTTGTGCAGCTGCAGCGCCCGGTGCATACCAGGCAGAGGTACCCATGAGGTTCACCAGTTCGCCGCCGCCAAATTTGGTACGTTCGATGATGGCGGTCAAAGTTGCTTCATCCATCATTTCAGAAACCGGAATGCCGCTCACGGTGGTAAAACGGGGCAGTGGCACCATGGTATCCCCATGACCGCCCATCAGCATTGCCTGAATGTCTTTTGGGTTAACATCGAGTGCTTCGGCCAAAAAGGCGCGGTAGCGCGCGGTGTCCAGTACGCCCGCCATGCCCAATACCCGGTTTTCGGGCAACCCGGATGCTTTCCAGCAGGCATAGGTCATCACATCCAGGGGGTTAGATACCACAATGATGATGGGGTTGGGGGAGTATTGCAAAATGCTTTTGGTTACCGAAACCACAATTTTGGCATTGGTAGAAATCAAATCGTCGCGGCTCATGCCCGGTTTGCGCGGGATGCCTGCAGTGATTACCACAATGTCGGAATTGGCGGTGAGGGCATAATCGTCGCCGCCGGTAAGCCGGGTGCCATAATGGTCTACCGGCGCTTGCTGCCAGGTGTCGAGGGCTTTACCCTTGGCCATATTGGCTTGAATATCAATCAAAACGACTTCATTGAAAATGTCTGCATGTGCGAGTACGTTTGCACAGGTGGCGCCCACATTGCCGGCGCCTACGACCGTAATTTTGCTCATTCGTTAAGGCTTTGAAAATGTTTAAATGTTTGCAAAAGTAGATAATTTTCTGCGGCTGCCAACGCCTTCACAACTGTATCCGGTTTACCGATCGCTTTTTACAATCGGAAACATGCAATTTGGAGTAATTCTAAATAATTGGATTTTATTTTGCCAATTCTACCGTGTAAAATTTGCTTGAAAACCCGCTAAAATTGCCATATCCGCCCTCCACATTATCGTATACGGCATCGGGTTCGCTCAAGGGTATGCTGCTACCCTGGCGGGCAATGGACAGGTGGTATCGGTAAAAAGCTTCTGAAAGGGTGCGCCATTCAATAAATAATTGGCGAGGCCGTTCCGATTGCGGGTTAAAATCAATGCGTACGATCAAACTAAGGGTCGTACGGTCTTCGTTCCAAAAATTTTCATTGATGAGTACGGCTGGTTCGGCGATGTTGTACAAGAGCGACAAGGTGCGTCCGTCGGCCAGAAAGTAGGTAGAATCCGATGTACTGGTAAACAGCAGTTCGGCGGGTGTTTCGCCAAAGTCGTACACGCCAATTTCATGCGACAGTTTAAATGCGAAAAATCGATGGGTACCGGGCAGGTTTCGCACCTGCAATTTCAGTGGAATGCGCAATTCATACCGGCTTTCATTGTATTTGATGGTATCGATTTCTTTGGCCGACAAACTGATGGGTTCCAATGCGAGGGGAGCGGGTGCTTCACTGGAACTTTGAATGGTTGGGTAATTGGGTACCCGCACTACCATGGAATAACGCTGGCCTGGAATGGCGGTATCCCGGCTTTCCCAGTACAAATCGCCCTGAGGGGTAAATGCTCGGTATAGCTTATCGATAAACAAGCCATTTTTGGAAATCGAGACATCGGCAGTTTCAAAAATCTCGGGTTTGGCATTGCTGTATACGGCCAAACTGCTTGAAAGGTTCACCCGAAAGGGTTCTGTTGGATTGAAATGGCAGATGGCAACAAGTTTGGGCGACTCATCGGGCAAATTCAAGGTAATTTCCCGGGCGCACCCGCTTGCAAGCAGGGCAATAAGCAGGAAAAAAACGCATTTAACAGATCGGATGCCACAGCGCATGGGCAATGTACTTGAAAGTTTGATGTTGATTGGATTACCTGCTGAATGAAATTATACCAGGATTCGCCGGATTTTGTGGATAAATCAGGATGGATTTCGCTGATTTATACTGATTTATAAAGATCGTTATGCACAAAATCTGGCGGTGTAAAGCACAACCGCTTTGCCTGCCTGGCTTTATTTATGGGCATGCTGAATATCTGCTTGTGTGTCGAACAACTCCTGGATGAACGCCTTGGTTTGTGGCCATTCATTTCCACATGGTGCATGCAAAATACACCCTTTGGGATTAAAACTTTATTTCATATTTAAATGATGGCAAAACAGGCAAAAGCGTATATTGTATGGCTTTTCCTTTAATGTTGCTGCCCGCATCTACGTAGATGAAAAACGGATTGGAACGGTTATATGTATTATAGACGCCCATTTGAATCAAATGGTTGGTGCGACGGGTTTTAAAATGTGCATTTAGTGCTACATCGAAACGGTGATAGCTCGGAAGGCGATAGCCGTTTACCTCGGTATAGGCATATACATCGCGTTGAATTTGACCTTCTACCGATTCGTGCCGGAATTTGACTGCTGCCAGGGTGATCGGGTTTCCTGTTGAAAACGACCACATGGCCGTTGCCTGACACCAGGAGGCGAGGCGTTGCTGTACGGTACATTTCAAATCGTGCCTGCGGTCGTAACGAAATGGATATACCTTTCCCGAATTGATGTCGGGAAACTGGCGCACCGATTTGGCCAGCGTATAGGCGAGTGACCAATTGGTGCGGCCTTTGTTTTTTTCAAATAAAAATTCCAGCCCCCTGCTTTGGCCTGCGCCTGATACAATTCGGTCTTCCCAGCCGCTGGCATCTTCTGCGCCGCCGGTATAGAGGGCCTCATTATTGGAAATAAATGCCAATACCCGGCCCATTTTTTTGTAATATACCTCCAATTGGAAACCCCAGCCATTGCGTTGCCAGCCCAAACCGCTGGAAATTTGCCATACTTGTTCGGGTTTCACCAAACGGGTACTTGGAACCCACAATTCAAAGGGCAAACTGATGTTAAAAGTGCCTATTTGATGCAAAAACTGCGTGTTTTTATAAAAACCGCCCCAATAATTCCACCCTTTTTCCCCCGAACGTTGAATTCGGAAGCGGGGCTGCATGGAAGTATAGCTGGTGCCATCGGAATGAAAAACGGCTGTATTCAGGCCCGATTCAATTTTCCAATGCTGGAAGGGTGAATATTCAACATCGAAATAGGCTTCTGTTTCGTCGGATGAAATGAGTGCATTATTGACCAACACAGTTTCCAGCGAATCAAGAACCCCTGGGGCCTGCCCGGTTTGTTGAAGGTTGGCCGACAGAGCGCCTGGTTGAAACGTATGTTTGGTGTAGTTTCCGCCCCAGCGAAGGGTCAATTTAGGATTCAGATACCAGGTGAAATCGGTTTTCACCGAACCGTCGCGAATCAATGTTTGATACAATTGTGCATAATCGGCCAGTACATTTTCCTTCCCGGTACTGTAATAAATGGTTGAATTAAAGCTCAGTTGACTTTGATATACATATTTGCTGTATCGAAAGGTGGTGTTGGTAAACAAGTTTTTGCGAATCAAATGGTTCCAGCGCAGCGCTGCGATTTCATTACCCCACGATGAATTGAGTTGGTAGGTTTCATTGATCAGGCCATTGGTAGTATTGTAGCCCTGTTTAAATTGATTTCGGAAAAAATCGCCCCCGCGGTAAAGGCTTAAATACACCCGATCATTTTCTGAAAAAATATAATTCAGTTTCAGGTTGGCATCATAAAACCGGTATCCGGGTTTGTAACCAGGGGCTGTAAGCAGGTTGCCTTTTGTGCTCAAAAACCGGATCCAGGGATCGAAATAGGTATATCGAAGTCCAAACAAGTAGGAGCATTTGTTTTTTTGGATGGGGCCTTCCGTTGCGAGGGTAGCGGCAAAGAGACCGGTATGCAGACTGGTTTCGTATTTTTTGAAGTTGCCGTCGCGCGTGCGTACGTCGAGCACAGAGGAAACCCTTCCGCCGTAACGGGCGGGAAAGTCGCCTTTCCACAAGCGTGCATTATTAACCATCACCGGATTGAATATAGAAAAAAGGCCTAAAGCGTGTCCGGGACTGTACACGGGAACATCATCGAGGAGGAACAGGTTTTGATCGGCATTCCCGCCGCGCACGTGCATTCCGCCGAGGCCGTCAGCGCCGGTTTGAATGCCTGGTTGAAGTGCTGCCAGGCGGATAATATCGGCCTCGCCTCCCGGCATGGGGTAAAATTTAAGATTCTCGAGTGCCAGGTCTTTGGGCGTTCCCACTACCTGATCGCGTACGGTAGATGTTGAGTTGCCATAAACCACCACTTCTGGGAGTTTATTGTCGGGTTGCAGGCGTACTTTCAAAATTTGGGTCGATTCCAGCAATAAAGGCGCCACTTTGGGTTGGTAACCGATGTATGAAACGACCAGTGTGTGTTCGCCCTCATCCATTTTCAGGCTAAAAAAACCGAATTCATTGGTACTGGCGCCGATTTTGGGGTTATTGGCCACTCGAATACTGGCGCCCAGCAGGCGTTCGCCCGTTTCAGCGTCTTCTACATATCCGCTGAGGGTATACCGGGCTGTTTTGCGAAAAATGAGCACTTGTTCGCCGTCAAATTTGTAGGCAGCATGTGCACAGGCAAGGACGCGATCGAGCAGGTTGCTGAATGGCGTTTGGCTTACCTCGATGCTAATTGGAGGGCACTGGGCAAAAATTCGGTCGTTAAAGGCAATGTTTATGCCTGTTTGTTTGCTCAATTGCACCAAAACATCGGCGGGCAGGCAATTTTGGCATGAAAAATCGAGCCTGGGCAGCGGCATTTGCTGTGCCCGGATTGACTGTTGCATGCATCCAAAGATGCAAAAACAAAAAAGTACCTTAATCCGCGATGCCATATGTAGGGAAAGCATGGCGCAAGTTAAGGCACTTGTTGGCATATCAAACGTTAAAACCGTGCAATCGGCATAAAATCCGTTTATCGGCAATTTCCTCCAGACAGGATGTACGACCCATCTCCCGCTTTTTCCAGGCGCATGTCAAATACCAGCGCGATGGATTCCAGCACTTTGGTAAGCGGTTGGCTGGTTAGCGGTGCGGTGTATCGGCAATCCTGAATTTGGTTGTTGCGCAATTGAATGCGCACATCGTAAAAACGTTCGAGGTCGCTTACCACTACTTTCAAGGGAGTATTGATAAATTCCAGTCCAC
>JAGWYI010000771.1 GCA_018969455.1 Bacteroidota bacterium
CTTCTTTTTGCCTGTCGAGTTGCCCCGGCGATAATTTTTGTATAATTCCAGCAGCAAACTGCTGTCGCGCACCAGGCTTAGTTTGTTCAGGATAAGCAAACCGGCATTGGGTTCGGAGGCAGCCAAACTGTATTCTCCAGGCGATACCCCTTGAAAATTGAACTGTCCCAAGGCATTGGTGACGGAATTCCAGGTTTCATTGGTTCCGTAAAGCCAAACCTGCGCCCCGGCTACAGGCGATTGATCGGTTTTTTTCAATACTTGACCTGAAATTTTTAAACTACCCAAAGGATAAAGCACAACATGGAGTTGAGTAAGTTCCCCTGTATTTAATTCAATTGTACCCGTAAACGGTTGATACCCGGGCATGGTAATTTCCACATCAAAAACACCGGGATTCAGCTGACCGCCCTTAAAGATGCCACTTAAATTGGTATTTAATAACATACTGGTATTGAGTACTTTAATTTGTGCGCCAAAGAGCGGCAACTTGGAAGCAGCATCTTTAACGGAGCCTTCAAAATAGCATCCGCGCACGTATTTGGGGGCTATAAAAAACACTTCGCCATCGGCTGTTCCCTGCGCCTCGATGTTGGAAGCAATGATGGTGCCGGAAGGCAAATAAGGGTATACGCCCCAACAACCTTCAAAACCGCTGCCGGCGCCCGGGTAGGTATCGAAGTTGCCCACCTGGATCAAATTATCGGGTCGAGCGGCATCTACCAGGGTAAAACCGTCCTTATACCAGGATGTAATGGCAAAATCATTTAAAATATAGGTATTGTGCACAATGGATAAACTTCCGGGGTTACTTTGAATTTTGTCTAAAAACCGAATGTTTTCAGGGTCGGAAACATCGAAGGAGGCCAGGAAGGAATTGTTGCGTTCATCGGTGGTAAAGAGGGTTTTACGGTCGCCGCTCAGCCAGGTGTTGTGCGTAAAATTATCCGGTGTGCTTTGGGTGCTGATCAACTCCGGGTTTGTTTTATCCACCATGCTTACAATTGAAAAATAACCGGCATATATATGTCCGGCATACATGGTATCATTGTCCACAAAACCATCGTGAATATATCCCAGTTGGTCAAATTTGCCCACATATTTAGGGTTATAAGGATCGGGATTGAGGTTAAACACTTTGGCGCCGCCGTTGAACAGGTTTCCACCCCAGCAATACAGGTACCCTTTGGTGGTATCTACGTGCAAGGCGTGAATGGTATTCAGTTGATTGGCAATTGCGCCATCCCCTTTATAAAAATGATAATCGAGGTTGGAAGCCGGTAATTTGCTCAGATCAACTACTTGCACGCCCATACCGCCTTCAGAAACGACATACGCATAATGCTTGTAGGTTTTTATTTCCTTCCACAGATTGTTGGGTCCTGGAATCTGCACAATTTGCTGGGGTTGATCGGGATTGCTGATGTCGACGATAATCAAACCTTTGGCAGCGCCGAGCAAGGCGTATTCCTTTCCCCCGGCGGCATATCCCCACACATTGGCCAGCGTTTGGCCGGCGAATGTCATTTTAGAACGAAAGGT
>JAGWYI010000115.1 GCA_018969455.1 Bacteroidota bacterium
AGCAAGCGATACTCAAACAATAAAATTAATCAAGCAGTAAAAATCACCCCTTTTTTGTCTTGATTTCAATGGTTAATGCCCTGGATTTTGCAATGAATAGCAAATTCGATTATCTTTTGCTACACGCTATAATCCGGGCATTAATCTATTTTCATCACATTTTTGAAAGAAGCATTAACATGAGCAAATATTTATTATGCATACTCCTTTCATTCACTTTCCCTAAGGTGTATACACAAACCACCTGGTACGTAAAATCAAACGCCATGGGCGCCCAAACAGGCAATTCCTGGAGCACTGCCTTTGCAAGTTTAACACCTGCCTTACAAAATGCCAAGCCAGGCGATCAGATATGGGTAGCAGGTGGGAACTATTACGCGACCACAACGGGCGATCGCACCGCATTTTTTGATTTGAAGTCAGGGGTACAATTGTTTGGAGGTTTTTCGGGAACGGAAACGACTTTGGTGCAGCGCAATTGGCAAATCAATAAATCCATCTTGAATGGGGATATTGGTGTGCCAGGCGACAGTACGGATAACACCCGCAATTTGATGCGCTTAATCGGTCCGTCGAATTCCACCATAGTAGATGGATTTGTTTTTAAAAATGCGGTAGCAGATGCCCAAAATACCGATTATGGAGCAATTGGTGCAGGCGGTGCTGCCATGTTCATAGATGGGACTGTTGGAAATGCCTATCCAACCATCAAAAACTGCACTTTTCAAAACAACACGGCCCTAGGCTGGGGTGGCGCTATTTTAATACGCGCAGGCGATACAGGACAGGTGGCGCCGAGTATAATAGATTGTAACTTTGAGTGGAACCGAGCATACCACGGTGCCGCTGTTTTCAGACAAGGCAGTTCGAACCTGGAGGTAGCAAGAGACTTTCAAGGCTGTCGTTTTTACAAAAATATTGCCCGGGAAAAAGGCGCCGCGATTTACTTTTCGGATTCAAATAATAAAAAAGATACCCTTGATGTGATTGCTTGTGACTTTATTGAGAATGAAGCGCTTTCACCGCTTTTTGTTCCGGCTGGAGTATTTTACACCTCGGGTAGAAGCAATGGCTCATCCTTGAGATTTGTTCAATGCAGTTTTGTCAGAAATCTATCCAAGGCTGGGAGCGGAATTGTATTTGATTCAGAGGATAATCCGATGAAATACATTTTGGTAGATTCCTGCTTTTTCGATCATAATTACTCATTTGAAGTAAATGCGCCAATAGATGCAATTGCGATTAATTTGTATTCCGGATATTTTAATCCAGCATTTAAATCGTATTTAAAAATTCAACGAAGTACATTTATGCATCACGATGTAGGCATGGTTTATCTTATTGCACCACCATTTAATAAGGTGATTTTTAATGAAAATAATATCAACGATAATCCTACAAAATTAGTTTTGGGCTTATTTGACTCAGATACGATTGAATGCTCAAGTAACATATTTGTAAACAATGGTAATAGTTTTGGTTTTACACCAAGGAAATCATTTGCATGTATAAATAACCTTATCTACGGTCCAGGAATTGGTATAAATACGGACTATTTAAAAAATACAGGGATAATCGCAAATAATTTATTCAATGGGACTAATCATTATTCTGCTTGTATATTTTCAGGAAACCTAAATATTATAGGCAATGTTTTCATAAATAATTCTTTTACATTTCCAATTAATAATAATTTTCCTAGCCCTTTTGCTCCTTCCTATGTATCCAACAACATATTTTTAAACAACCGCAATACAATAACCACCCCGAACGCAAAATATTATCAGTTTTTGCCCTTTTATCAGGATTCAGCAACATTTACCCATAATATTTTTGATTTTGCATCCTGTGATACCTTGGGAAAAAACATTACCTGCGGCGAAGGCAATTTATTCAATGTAGACCCAATGTTTTATGATACCGCAGCCCTCGATTTTCGCCTTCAAGCTTGTTCCCCTGCGATTCAAGCAGGGACAAATATTCCAGTAAACAACCTGAACATTGCCACGGATTTCTCCGGAAATCCCCGGATACAGGATGGTATCGTGGATATAGGCCCAATTGAAAGCCTGTCTTTGGTGCAAGCCGCATCGCCAACCATTACCCCTGCTTGCCTGAATACCCCCAATGGCGCTGTTGATTTTTCTATTGAACAGGCTTGCGAACCACTAAGTTATTTCTGGACAAGCGGATTAAACACTGGTACGAACCTATTCGGTTTAAAACCAGGTAGTTATGCATTCACCATAACCGATCAAAAAGGGAAGCTATTTACTGATACGCTTACCATTGGTCAAAGTATTGCACCTCAAATTGAGGATAGTATTCAAGCCGCGCAATGTGCCAATTGCCCAAATGGCGCGATTACTTTAACCATTACCAATCCAGCATCCTATACCTATTTATGGAGCAATGGATGGATGGGACAAAACCTCGGTCAGGTATTGCCTGGAACCTACATCCTCACGCTAACGGATGGCAATGGTTGCACTTCAAGTTTCTCTTACGTTGTTCCGTTTATAAGTGGTACGATTCAGACAAGTGCAAGTCTGCCTGTGCAGGTATCTCCCAACCCCTTTTCCAGCACCCTGCGCATCAATTTACCCGCCCAGGTAGGCAGCATCCCGCATTTTGTGTTGTATGATTTATTTGGTCGGGAAGTATATGCCACTGATTTGCAAAGTTTTACTACAGATATCCACCTCGCGCATGCGCCTGCGGGGGTATATACATGGCGTATGGATATGCGTGGGATGGCAGTGCAAAGTGGGAAGGTGGTGAAAATGGAGTGACTCGTTCGTAAAATAGTTTACGGTTGATGTAATGTTTAATATATTTCAGAAATGTATATCTTGACAAAAAAACATTTTTCACCCCGCTTTTGGCCAGGAATAATTTTTATATTTGGCCAAAAGCGGTTTTTCAAAGGCACTTTGGGCTGATTCAAACCCAGCTTACGATGGACGCTTTGTTTGAGATGTAGGGAGGGTGAAAAATGGGGATGTATGCATATATGTGGATCAACAAACTTTGGATAATTAATATATTGGATTGACAATCAGCAAATAATATTTATAACATTTTTAAAATCTCAACTTTTAAAAAGTCCATCAAAGGCAACACATGAAGCCCGTCATCCCGCTGATAATTATGGCTGTCGGGTGTGATCAAATAAGTATAGTCCGCCTGAACATCCCTGGCAACTTCAAAGAATCCGGATGATAAAGTGGGCGCATTGCTGAGTTTTATTTCAATGAGCACTTTTTTCCCTTGAGGCGTGATCAACAATAAATCGGCTTCTGCCCCTTTATGGGTTCTATAAAAAAAATACTGCCATCGCTGAAAAGTGCGTCGGCGGATTTGCTCAATTACGTAACCCTCCCAAGACGCGCCCGCAAAAATATTGTTATACAATGTCTCGCTTGATCCTATACCTGCCAAATAATGCAAAATACCCGAATCCCGCAGGTATAATTTGGGCGATTTAATCAATCGTTTGGTGGTTTTTACAAAATAAGGCTGCAAACGTTCAATTATAAACGCTGCTTCCAGAATGTCTAGATAATGTTTCACCGTAGGTTGAGAAACGCCTAAAGTGCGGGATATTTCACTGATATTCAACAAATTGCCATGTACCGTTGAAAGTACTTTGATTAAGCGTGACAAGGTTGCTGGCGCCAGTTCGTAGCCAAGCAGCCGCACATCGCGTTCGATAAAAGTTTTAACCAAATTTTCAAGCCAGCGCGTGCAAACAGCATCGGAAGGCGCTAAAAGTGCATCCGGGAATCCCCCCCGAAACCAGTGGGTTTGATATGAAATGGAGCTCGGCAACTCCGATAAACCCAAGGGCGTCAATTCGGTATAAGCAATCCGCCCTGCCAAAGACTCCGATGCATTGCGTAAAAGCCAGGGAGATGCAGAGCCCAGCAGGATAAAACGGGCAGGAATCCGATTTTGGTCCACTACAGCACGAAGAAGGGTAAACAAATGAGGCGCCCGTTGTATCTCATCAATGATGATACACTTATCAGAATTTTGCTGAAAAAAACGACCTGGTTGCTCCAATAACCGTGCATCTTCATCCAATTCCAGGTCAAAATACAGGGTTTCTTTGCCCAAAAGTGCACGCAGCGATTGGGCAAGGGTAGTTTTACCTACCTGTCGTGGACCTATTATGCCCAGTACCGGAAAGTACTTGGCCTCTTCCAGAATATTTGGTAATACGGCGCGCTCAATCATGAAATGGGCATTTGGTGGTGCAAATTTAAAATTCAATTTTGAATTTGCACCACCAGTTTTCCCAAACCCGGTGTTCTGCCCCCCGCTTAAAGGGACCACATAAGTTCCAGCAGGTATACTTCGCGCTGCTTGCTTTTGTGCATGGCCTTCGACCTAAATCATTGAAAATCAGCGCTCAGTATGATATGGATGCTGCCTTTCAGGCGCCGTTCCGTACAGGTCTTTTTTATTTGAGGCAAAGAATTTAACCGCTGTTAAAAAACCATTTCCCCTACTTTTGCAAAAATAACCAAATGAAACATTTCGAATACCCGCTTTTTATCATTTGTCAATTTTTCACATGCGCGCAACAGCGTGGAACCGCCGCTGATTCGCGCGGCCGCAGCACCATGAAACGGTTTTTTTTCCTCTTCCTGCTGTTCTCCACCGGGGCTTTCGCCCAAAACAGCCCCGTTGCCGTCGCCGATCAAACCTTCCGGATCAATGGCGTACACGAGTTTGCCTACGCATTTGCCGAAGGCGATCAAATTGAGCTCAGCATTCACCTCATCGCCGGAAGGCAACTTAAATCGGTCGAATTTTTCCAATACCCCGACCGCATGCTGTTCCGCAGTTATGAACTGGATACGCTTTTGCACAAAACCATATCGGCGCCTCAAACGGGTATGTACATCCTGCGCCTCACGGAAACGGGAATGGGTAAAAAAATATGCCGTTTTACCCTCCAGCGCACGCCAACGCTGCCTGCCAATGCCCGCCTGGATACCCGAATTTCCTGGGACTGGAAGCAAAACGGCCAATACGAAATTGCGCAGCGTCAAACGCCCAATGGCACAAAAACGGAAGTGGTTTCGCTGGGCGGCAAAGTCACGGTGGGCGCTTTCAAATTTGGCGCGCAGCGCTCCACCAATGCCTATCAGTTTACCTTGCCGCCCTTCACGCGCCAGTGGGCGTACAGGATTACGGTCGGACAGGCTACCCAGGAGGCGCGCCGCAAAGACAGCGAGAAAATGAGTGCCGCCCTTAAAACCGGCGCCGCCAAAGTATTGGGTTACGAACCCACCAGTGCTTTAGCCATTTACGCCTTAGGCATGGCCATCGACCTGTCGCAATCCGGCTCAGGCCAGGCGGTGGAATACGCCCTGGTGGATGCCAACAACCTGAAGGCTTATCTCGATGGTAAAAAATACGATACCTACCTGTATCAGGCTGCCGTGAGTGCCGATGTGCAACGCCGCTACAGCCCGCTCGAGGGCGCCCTGTATTTCGGCCTGCGCAACAAAAACTGGATCGATGACATCGACGTAAACATTGACATTGAGGCGGTTACCGAAACGCCGCAATACAGCGTGGAACTGTATTTGGCGCCTTTGCGGCCCTGATTTCGAACCATTTTGGTTTTTCGGCGTTGTTGGGGCCATGGAAAATTTCAGCGATCGTCAATACCTCATCATCGGCGCCTCTTCCGGCATCGGCCTCGCGCTCGCGCGCAAGCTGGCACAGGCAGGCGCGCAAGTGCACACACGCAGCCGCATGCCCGCACCCGAGGCCATCTCTGGCGTGGAATGGGAAGCCGCAGATGTAAGCGCACCCGATTTTCAAATGCACCATTTGCCCGAAACCCTGCACGGATTGGTGTATTGTCCGGGAAGCATCAACCTCAAGCCCTTCAATCGGATTTCGGAGGAAGATTTTCGCAAAGAGATGGAAATCAATGTGGTGGGCGCTTTCAAGTGCATCAAGGCGGCCATGCCGGCCCTCAAAAACAGCGGCATGGCCTCCGTTGTTATGTTCAGCACCGTGGCGGTACAAACCGGTATGAACTTTCACAGCAGCATTGCCGCTGCAAAAGGCGCTGTGGAAGGCCTCACCCGGGCCCTTGCAGCCGAACTGGCGCCCTTGGTGCGGGTGAACTGCATTGCGCCTTCGCTAACCGATACACCACTCGCCGGAAAATTGCTTGATACGGAAGAAAAACGGCAGAATGCAGCGGCCCGGCACCCCTTGCGCCGAATCGGCAGCCCGGAAGACATGGCCGAAGCCGCCTTGTTTCTTTTGAGTGAAAACAGCCGTTTTATGACCGGCCAAATCCTGCACATCGACGGTGGTTTGGGAACCTTGCGTTAATGCCATGAAACAAAAAGCGCATTTACCCCAAAAAATCTGCCCGGTGTGCGGCCGCCCCTTTTCCTGGCGAAAAAAGTGGGAAAAAGTATGGGAAGATGTCCGATATTGCAGCGAACGTTGCCGTTCAAACAAATCAAAAACTGTAATTCGGCCTGAAACATGAGAATTCTGCTGCTGCTTGCTGCCTTGCTTACCTTGCATTGTGCCGCCTCCGATCCAGACCCCGTGACGCCCACCCCCACGCCAACGATCTTTTATGCTGGAGCCGATTTGAGCTATACCAATGAAATGGAAGATTGCGGGGTCGTGTACAAGGACAATGGCGCAGCCAAAGACCCGTACAAGATTTTTTCCGATTATGGCTGTAAATTGGTGCGTCTGCGCCTCTGGCATACGCCCGCCTGGTACGATACCCTGAACGCGGGAAAACGCTATTCCGATTTCGCCGATGTGCGCCGCAGCATGCAGCGCGCCAAGTCACTCGGCATGCCGGTGCTGCTGGATTTTCATTTGTCCGACACCTGGGCTGATCCCGGACGACAAATTGCGCCCGCCGCCTGGCAAACGGTGGTGAACAACACAGCCGTTTTGAAGGATTCGCTATACCAGTATATTCAGAAAACCTTGCTGGCCCTCCATTCTGAAAACCTGATGCCGGAAATGGTGCAAATCGGCAACGAAACCAACCGCGGCATCCTGCTTTCCTATGCCGATGATGCGGCCGGTGCGCCCATTAACTGGACCCGCAATGCCACGCTTTTCAATGCAGGGATACAAGCCGTGCGCGATGTGGAAAAAAGTACGGGCAAAACCGTCAAAGTTGCCCTCCACCTTTCCGGACCAGCCGCAACGCCCGATTTGATGGAAAAATTTTGGTCGAATAATGTCCGCGATTTCGACATCATCGGCATGTCGTATTACTGGGCCTGGCATAAACCCACCACCATCGCCCAAACCGGCTCCACCGTTGCCTGGTTGCGGCAGCGTTTTTCCGGAAAAGACGTGATGATATTTGAAACAGGTTACCCGTGGACCGACGGCTACAACGATTCCTCCTCCAACATCATCAACGACGTGAACCCCGATTATGCCCCTTTAAGCCCCGAAAATCAGAGAAAATGGCTGGTCGATCTGAGCAAAGAGGTAAAAAAGCAAGGCGGAATCGGTGTTTTGTATTGGGAACCTGCCTGGGTATCCTCTTCCTGCCGTACACCCTGGGGGCAGGGCTCTGCGCAGGAACACGCTACCTTTTTCGACTTCAAAAACAATGCGCTTTCAAACGGTGGCATGGCATGGTTTAAATCAGATTTTTAAATAAATGAAAATCAAATATTTACCGGTATTGTTTTTTCTTTCTGCGTGTGCCGGAAGCGAGCCCCCGCTGGATGCCGACGCCCGCCTGCGCATTGATACCACGGTGTTGGCTATCAACCGCAAGGTACAGGCCGAAATTGACAGCAATTGCAAACGCGCACTGCAAACCGAACTGCCCCGCCTGGTAGATTCCATCATGCAGCTGCGCAGGCGCGAAATAGATGCCCAATTACGCAGCATCCCCAAGTAAATAACAAGACTTAAGCTTGGTTTAACACAGGATTGTTGATCTTTACCCTGTCCGAACCGGCTTCTAACCACATGGCCGGCGCTATCCTGTCATGCGCAAATTATTTGTCACCCTGTCGGTGCTCCTGCCGATCATCGCCTTGGCCCTTGGCCTTCTTTTTCACCCGTATTGGTTCTGGCTTTTTGCCCTCATCATCCCGTATACCATCTGGGGGTATTACGACATGAGCCAAACCAGGCACGCCATCGCGCGCAATTTCCCGGTCGTTGGCCGCACCCGTTATGTTGCCGAGTTTTTACGCCCCAAAATTTATCAATATTTTATCGAATCCGATACGGATGGTCGGCCATTCCACCGCATCGACCGAAGCATGATCTACCAGCGGGCCAAAAACCAGGTAGATACCATGCCTTTCGGTACCCAGCTCGACCTCTATGCCGAGGGGTACGAATGGATGAACCACAGCATTTCGGCGCTGGACAAAAAGCAGATTGACCACAACCTGCGGGTACAGGTTGGCGGACCGCAATGCACCAAACCTTACGCGCTCAGTGTGCTCAACGTAAGCGCCATGTCTTTCGGTTCTTTGAGTAAAAATGCGATTCTGGCTCTCAACGGTGGCGCAAAAATGGGCGGTTTTGCCCATAATACCGGTGAGGGCGGCATTTCACCGTACCATCTCGAGCCCGGTGGCGACATCATTTACCAGGTTGGTACCGGTTATTTCGGCTGCCGCGCAGCCGATGGCGGTTTCGACCCCGTGGAATTCAAACACACCGTTTCCCACGATCAGGTAAAAATGATCGAGTTGAAACTGTCACAGGGCGCCAAGCCTGGTCATGGCGGCATTTTGCCCGCCAAAAAGAACACCCCCGAAATTGCCGCCATCCGGAAAATTCAGCCTGGAATAGATGTTGATTCCCCGCCATACCACCGCGCCTTTTCCACGCCGATTGAATTGCTGCAATTGCTGCAACAAATGCGCGAACTGGCCGACGGGCGTCCGGTCGGCTTCAAATTGTGCGTCGGCAACCCCCACGAGTTCCTGTCCATTTGCAAAGCCATTGTACAAACGGGCATTTACCCCGATTTCATCACCGTTGACGGTGGGGAAGGCGGCACCGGCGCAGCGCCGGTAGAATTTTCCAATTTCGTGGGTATGCCCTTCCGCGAAGCTGTCTCATTCGTCGACAATGCCCTTACCGGTTTTGGGCTCCGCAAACACATCCGGGTTATCGCTTCCGGTCACATCGTCTCCGGTTTCGACATTTTCCGCGCACACGCGCTCGGCGCCGATGCCTGCAACGCCGCTCGGGCCATGATGATTGCCCTCGGGTGTATACAGGCGCTCGAGTGCAACAAAAATTCCTGTCCAACCGGCGTTGCCACCCAGGATCCTATATTAATGAAAGGCCTGGTGGTGGAGAATAAAACCCAGCGCGTGTACAATTACCACCACAAAACCGTAGAAAGTTTCATCGAACTCATGGCTGGCGCGGGGCTCGACCATCCTTCCAAAATCAGCCGGCGCAGCATCAGCCGCCGGGTATTTATGAATCAGGTGCGCCGGTACGACGAAATTTATGCGCGTGTTCCCGAGGGTTGCCTGCTTCAGCCTGAAACCACACCCAACGAATGGAAAGACATTGTGGGCATGGCTTCGGCGGAGCGTTTTTAGTTAAAATTCCAGTTTATAAGCCAAAATCGGAATCAAAGGCGCCTGGTAATA
>JAGWYI010000116.1 GCA_018969455.1 Bacteroidota bacterium
AAACAGGGTATCCAATTTTCTCATATACTTCCCGGAATTCCAGAAACAAGGCAAGGTCCTCATCGTCGTATAAGTCGGCTTTGTTGAATACGATGGTGACCGGAATTTCGTGGCGTTCGGTCATGACCAAAAACCGGTCGATGAAGCCCGGTTTTACTGTTGGGTGGACGATGGTGGCAATGACCACCGCCTGATCAATGTTGGCGGCCAGCAAATGCAGGTCGTGCTTTCGGCGCGGGGATGCGCGCACGACAAAATTTCGGCGGGGCAATATTTTTTTGATCAATCCCTGGCCCTCCTCCCGGGCCGGCTCGAATTCCACCTGGTCGCCCACGGCAACCGGATTGGTGAGGGGCACATCATCGAGGCGGAATTTGCCTACGATGCGGCACAAATACACCGGCGCACCGGGCCCTTCTCCCGCTTCGCGCACATTGTAAAAACTGCCGGTCGATTTAATAACGGTTCCATTTAGCATATCCAATATCAACGACCTGTAGCCGGAAAAGGTTCCCTGTCCCAGGTCGCATCCCGCAAAGAAACAACAAGATCCCAATTTTACCCACCCCCAACCCCCAACTAACCACTAACAACTAACAACTAACCACTACCCCCCAATCGCTGCTGCCATCTCCCGAATCAGCACCGGGTCTTTTTCAATGGCATTGCCTACGACGATGACATCTGCGCCGGCTTTTACATTGGCTGCCACCTGCTGTGGCGTCCGGATACCGCCGCCCACGATGAGGGGCACTTCAATGGCCGAACTGACAGCTTCGATCATTTGGACCGATACCGGGTTTTGGGCGCCCGAACCGGCATCGAGGTACATGAGTTTAAGCCCCAGCATTTCGCCGGCCAGGGCCGTGCATACGGCAATATCGGCTTTTGCGGCGGGGATGGGATAGGTATTCGACATGTATTGCACGGAGGTGGTAACGCCGCCGTCGATCAGGATGTACCCGGTGGAGATGATTTCCAGGGGCGACATTTTTAAAAAAGGCGCCGAAATAACGTGTTGTCCGATGAGCAATTCGGGGTTACGGCCGCTGATGAGCGACAAGAACAGAAGTGCATCGGCGCGGTAGCTGAGTTGAAAGGAGTTTCCGGGAAACAGGATCAAAGGGATGTTGCAATGTGCGCGGATGTCGCTGAGCAATTCGTCGAGCATGTTGTTGACCACCAGGCTACCGCCGATAAAAAAGTAATCGACGCTGCATTCAATCGCCAGATCGAGTGTTTGCTCGAGTTTTTTCAAGCGCAGCTTGTCGGGGTCGAGCAAGACGACAAATTTCTTTTCGCTGCGTTGTTTGGCATCCAACAAAGCAGGATAGAGTTTGGAATTCGGCATGTTTTGAAGTTTTTTAATTTTCAAAGCGGATTAATGCGCCAATTCCAGCAAGCGCGATCGAATGGCCTCCGGGTCATGTCCGTAGGCTTTGTCGGCAAAACTGCCGGAGGCGTCTATGATAAAATATTGCGGTATTGCTTCTACGTTGTAAGCATGTGCGATGTTTACCGGATTACCCGAACTTGCCAACATATTGTATCCGGCAAATGCGCGGACACTCAAGGCCTCTTTCCACTGTCCCGGATCCTGGTCCACCGAAATGTTGACAATTTCGATGCCGCGTGCTTTGAATGACTGGACAAAAGGATTGAGGTACTCCATTTTTCGGATGCAGGCCCCGCACCAGCTCGCCCAGAAGTTCAAATATACCACTTTTCCCCTGAATTGTTCCAGGGACACGACTCGACCGTCTGGATCTGTTCCGGAAAATACAGGCGCATGGGCGCCCGGGGAAATTTTGGCGAATTTTTCGTACAAATCGGCCACTTTTTCATCGTATCCCGGCACTGTATTTGATTTTAAAAAATCATTAAACAATGGCAGGATTTCGCGGTATTGCTCGCCCGAGAAGGCGATGTTGATCATTTCGGAGCGAAAAAAGGCCAGCGGTTTGCCCTCCAGCAAGGTGCCGGAGCGCTCGTATTGTCCCGACCAGAAGTTCAGTACAGAGCCCGTTTTGTCTTGCTGCCTTGCCATAACAGCGAGCAAAAACTGCCGATACCACTCACTCCCGATCATGGGGCACAAAATGGGTGCATCGTACAGAAATTCGAAAAAATCGGGTTGCACGCGGTGCATGTTTCCAAATACATGTCCGTACACCAACAGATGGTAAGCCCAGTAGTACAGGATTTCGGCCGAAAGCCAGGTTTTAAACACCGGGCTCAGGGCGCCCGGATTGTCGGAATCAAAGGTTTGCAGCAGGGCATTGGCGCTGCGTTTTCGGCGATCCAGGGAGTCCCGGAAGGCTTGGGGCTCAAGGTTTTCCATCACCTGGCGCATGGGCGCCTCCACCGAAGCCCACCACTGCCCTATTTTGAAGCGGTAATTGTTGAATTCGTCGTAATCTTGCCCGTTTTCGCGCAAATACGTATGCAAAAGGGCGTTGTTGGCGCCTCCTTTTTCCGAAAACCCGGCAACCAGGGGAAATTTAAATGCATCAATTTTAATGGAAAGGGTGTCATCGGGCGCGAGAAAAAGCGCCAAACGGTCGTAATTAAATTCGAGGAACACCAGTTGCGGCTCCGCGAGTTTGATTTCGAAAGAAAATTCCTGGGCGACATTGAGGTCTTTTGCGTACACCTCTTTTTTGCCGTCAATGTAATAGTGCGGCACGATGATGGAAACGCGGTTGCCGGCATAGGCATTGCGAAAATTACCGTAAACCAGCGCAGCCGATGCGGGCGCAGTTTGGGTGAGGACCAAAAACAGGAGCAACAAGCGGAATTTCATTCCTGAAAACGTAAATGGGCAGTTTAAAATATGGCGAAAGATACGGAAAAGGGCAGCCTGTGAAATAAAAACCGTGTATATTAGCCAGCGAAAACCAAACAGAGATCTCATGAAAACACATTTTACCTTGTTGATCACCGTTTTACCCCTGTTTCTTTTGGCGCAAAGCAAAACCGCCCTGCAAATCAGCACCGGAACCGGCGTTTCATACCTGATCAACTTGCCCAAAAGCAGCTACCACCAGGAAATGCAGCCAGGCTTCCAGTTGCAGGCAGGCATATCGCACCGGATTGCCCCGAAACTGCATTTTATTGGAGGAATTGGCTACCTGCAGCTGAATTATCGGAAACACTTGAATGCCGGTGTACTTCAGTGGCCCAGCCAGAACAACAACGGGCAATACGACCCCACACTTGCCGGAGAAGCCGGCCGTGATTTTCGCAGCAGCGATCAGTTCCTGTATACACTGGCGGGTGTACGCTGGGATTTTTCCAAACATTTTTTTTGGCAAAACGGCCTGAGCGGCAATTATCTGATCCACAACAGCTTGAGTCATTTGGTTTACAGGGCCGGATTGAACAGCAGTTTGGGTTGGCAAATGGCATTGCAAAACGGCTTTGCCCTGTTTGCGTCAACGGCTTTTCGTTTCATCTACAATCCCGCTTTTTCAGGCAGTTTAAGCCAGTTCAATACCCATCCGGCAAGCATTTTTCTGGAATTTGGGGTTTCGAGAAATTTGTAAAACAGCATTTGCCAAACCAATTGGAATGAAATATACAACATTATTTGTGATCGTCTCCTTATGCACAGGACTCGCTTCTTGTGCGTCTGTGGAACTGGCAACCCTGCCAGACAAATCACCGGAAGCGTTGAAGACTGCCCATCTTGTTTTGAAAGACGAAGCGTATGGACCTGACACAGAACAAAAATTTGATATTTATATTTCGAATAATTTAAACGAATTAAAAAACAATAATTTTACAATTATCTTTCTTCACGGCGGCGGCTATTACCTGAGCGACAAATCCAGTGAAACGCAATACATCGAGCCCTACCTGAAAAAAGGCATGAACGTGGTAAATGTCAATTATCGGTTAAAACGCGGAATACCTGCTGCCACCGAAGATTTAACCCGTGTGCTTCATTTTTTGAAGGCCCATAATGACAAGTACCACCTGAATTTGAATAAAATCGTACTCACCGGTTTTTCGGCAGGCGGACATATTTCGAGCAATGTGGGCGCAGGAGCCAATAACGACAATTACCCTTTTCCCCTTGGTAAAGGGTTTAAAATTGTGGCAGTCATCAATTTTTCTGGTCCTGTAGCCGGTTTAGCCCTGGTTGAAAAAGGGTTTATTGATCATGAGATGCCTTTGTATAAAGAAGTTGGCAATGCCTTGTTCCCTTCCATTAGTGCTTATACCCCCAACGACACGCTTGTAAAATACGAGCCCATTACTTATTTCGACCAAAAAGACCCCGCCTTCTTTTTGTGGCACGGTGGAAAAGACAACCAAATTCCGCCCGCTACTTTTGTTGAATTTGTTGCCAGGCTGAATGAAAACCAACAAAAAAATACGGTGGTGTTTGTGCCCGATGGCAGCCACGCCCCCACCAAGAAAGAATTGGCAGCAGCGTATGCACGCATATTTGTCTTTTTAGACAAATTAAAATACATAAAATAAGCGTAATATTTGCGTTTTTAGTTGATAATCAATTAAAAAACGCAAATACATCCTTCAAAATCGACTGTTTCAAACTCACTTTTTCAGCCCGATTTCCCGCAAACGTTCATCCAAGTACACGCCTGCGGTGATGGGTGCGTATTGCAGCGGGTTTTCTTCCGTTACACAGGACGGCAGGCAAGTGAGGTCCATCGTCACCACGGGATGGAGGAAAAACGGGATGCTGAGGCGCGGCAGGTGCCACATTTCCCGGGGCGGGTTCACCACGCGGTGGGTGGTACTTTTCAGGTAATTGTTGGTGAGGCGTTGCAGCATATCGCCCACATTGATCACAATTTCGTCGGCTTCCGGCACGATATCGATCCATTGCTGGTCGTTGTTGAGCAATTGGAGTCCGCCCGCGCTGGCGCCCACGAGCAGGGTGATGAGGTTGATGTCTTCGTGTTGTTCGGCGCGAATGGCACTTTCCGGCTCCTCGGTGATGGGCGGGTAATGGATGGCGCGCAGGATAGAGTTGCCGTATTCAATTTTATCGGCAAAATAATAGGGATCCAGTTCGAGGAAAATGGAAATAGCCTGGAGCAGGGATGCGCCTGCCTGTTCAAATGCGCGGTACAGATTCATCCCGTTCCGGCTGAATTCGGGGGTTTCTGTTACATCCACATTGGGCGCATAAGCGCTGTGCAAGGGATGATCGGCCGGCGCAGATTGTCCGATCTGGAAAAATTCCTTCAAATCGGCCACTTTAGATTGTTTGGCGTGTTCTTTCCCGAAAGAAGTATAGCCGCGCTGGCCTGCCATTCCCGGCACTTCGTATTTCAATTTAACATCCTCCGGCAGGGCAAAAAAAGCTTCGGCGCTGTTAAAAAAGCCCTCCACCAGTTCTTTTGGAATGCCGTGGTTAACCACAGCTACAAAGCCTACTTCATGAAAGGCCTTGCCCAAGGCTTGCACAAATTCGGCCTGTTGGGCGGCATTGCCTTGTACAAATTGAGACAAATCGACGGTTGGAATTCCTTTAGCCGGCATTTTTTTTGTTTTTTTTGGTTATTTTACGATTTTCAGACTCAGATCGAGCGGTAAGGCAGAGTGGGTCAGGGAGCCGGCCGACACATAATTTACACCTGTGTGCGCGTATTTACGCACGTTGTGCAGGGTAATACCGCCGGAGGCTTCGGTTTCGAAGCGGCCATTGACGTGGGCAACGGCCTCGGCCAGAATGGGTATTTCGAAATTATCGAGCATGATGCGGGTAACGCCGCCGATTTCGAGCACCTGGCGCAATTCTACCAGGTTGCGCACCTCAATGGTAATGCCCAAATCGAGGTTTTTTTCTTTCAAATAAGCGTGTGTGCGTTCGATGGCTGGCTGAATGCCGCCCGCTGCCTCCACGTGGTTGTCTTTGATCATGATCCAGTCGTACAGACCCCAGCGGTAGTTTTCACAGCCGCCGATTTTGACCGCCCATTTTTCCAAAAATCGAATCAAGGGGGTGGTTTTGCGCGTATCGAGCACTTTTACCGGCAGATCGCCTACTTCGAAAGCGAAACGGGCTGCCAGGGTGGCGATGCCGCTCATGCGCTGCATGGTATTGAGTACCAGGCGTTCGGCTTGCAGCAGGGCATGCGTGTGTCCTGTTACTTCAAAGGCATGTTGTCCGAAAACCACATCGTCGCCGTCTTTTTGGGCAAATGAGATTTCGCAGGAAGGGTCGAGCCGTTTGAAAATCTTCTCCGCGAGTTCCAAACCGGCAATTACACCGTAGTCTTTTACCTTCAAAACTGCTTTGGAAGTATGATCAGCCGGGATGGTTGCCAGCGAGCTGTGGTCGGCGCCGCCCACGTCTTCGCGAATGGCTGCTTCTATGAAAGCGTTGATTTGGTCTTCTGTAATCTGCGAGGGCCGCGTATTCATATATTCAGGCAAATTATATTTAATGAACTGATTTAGTTGGATTTCCATTTAATATTACAACCACCGGAAGGGCGTTGGTTGTCGGGTGCGGTCTGGTGGTGAAGCAAAGCTTCGAGCGCTGCGCGCAAATCGGCGCCGGTAACGGGCGTTGGGTTGCGTTTGGGGCGGCTGTCGTCGAGTTGGCCGCGGTAGTACAGGCGCAAATTGGCATCGAACACATAAAAATCGGGGGTACAAGCGGCATCATAGGCTTTTGCGACTTCCTGGGTTTCGTCGTACAGGTAGGGAAAGGAATAACCCACCGCGTTTGCCTGTTCGCGCATTTTATCGGGAGCATCTTCCGGGTGGCTATCCACATCATTGCTGCTGATGGCAACAAAACCGATGCCCTGCGTTTGGTATTGTTGGGCGATGCGCACGATTTCTTCGTTTACATGCAACACATAGGGGCAATGGTTGCACAGGAACATCACCACCGTTCCCTGGGCGCCGGCCATATCCTTTAGCGGTCGGGGAACGCCGGAAACGGTATCAAACAGGGTAAAATCGGGCGCCTGGGTGCCCAGGGGGAGCATACTGGATTCGGTATAGGCCATGGTGTTATTTTTTGCAATCCGGATTAATGCCCGACACGTAATTTCCAACCGCATCAATTTCGGTGGCGGTTTCGGCGCCGGAAAAGCCCGTAATCATTTCGTTGTGAATATTTTGCAGGTATTGGTTCAGGAAATCCTGAGCCAGGGGCATGTAGCTCCAGTGCCAGCGTTCTTCGTTGTATCCGTTGGGGCGCGCGGGGCCTTTTTCGGAGTAGGGTTGACAAAAGCCGAATTCGTGGGCGTGTGCGGCCAGCCAATCGTAGGTAGTGGCGTATGCGCCGCCTTTTTTGAAGGAGGGGTTGTTGAGGTCATTGAGGTCTACATCGGTGCCCCAGTGGTGTCGGGATGCGCCGGGCATGGCCGAGTATTCGAGGATTTTGAGTGCGCGTGCTTGGGGGGCGGGTGCTTCTTTGGCGAAACGGGTCCATTTGCCTTCCCAAATGTCTTTTTGTTGCCAAAAAGTGCGGGTAGAAGAGATGATGCGGAGTGTCACCCCGTCTTTTTTTGCTGCTTCAAACATTTTTTTGAAGGCTTCCAGGGTTTCCTTGCGCAGCATCATGCCGGGTTTGTTGGTGTAGGGCGCGGAAACAGGCACAAAATCGGGGTGTGTGGCCGGGTCGAATTTCCCGAGCAGATAATCCAGGTTTACGGGATAAACCGCGGTTGGGCGCACCGGGGCAGCGGAGGGTGTTGCCAACTGGCCGTTGTTGCAGGCCAGGGCAAGCAGAAAAGCCAGGGTAAAAACCAAACTCAGGAAGCGCATGCCGGTACGAAGGTATCGATGATTTGTTTGAGTGCTTCTTTGGTAAAAACGCCCGTGTCGCGCCAATGAGCTACGCCGTTTTTGTACAGCATAAAAGCCGGAACGCCCATAACCTTCATGGAAACCGCCCAATCGAGGTGCTCGTCGATGTCGACGGTCACGATATCGAGTCGCTCGCCCATTTCCTCCCGGAGTTGTTCCATGATGGGCAGCATGGTTTTGCACGGAGCGCACCAGTTGGCCCAAAAATCGAGCAAAACCCATTTGTCTTGATGCATCACATTGGCCAGGGAATCCATAGCAGTTTCATTTAAGGCTGCAAGATACCGCGCATTTTATCGGCAGAGCGGTATTTTTTAGAAAAAAACAATGCGTTCGGGTTGCGAAATGTTGGCATGCGGACAATCGAATAGCAGGCGCTCTGCCGATATTTGTCGGACAAAACCAACTTTCACCTTTCAAAACATAGATTATGAAATTCAGTTTCGATTTGCTGGTGCGCCTTGCGGTGGCAGTCATTTTGTTTCAGACGCTTTTTTTCAAGTTTACCGGCGCCGAGGAAAGCAAGTACATTTTTTCCACCCTGGGCGCTGAACCGGTGGGCCGCATAGGATCGGGCATTGTGGAGTTGATTGCGGTAATTTTAATCTTGAACCCTGGCACCACGGCCATTGGCGCGGTGCTGTCGCTGGGCGTGATCACGGGCGCGATACTGAGTCACCTGTTTATATTGGGCATCGACATCAAGGGTGATGGCGGCTTGTTGTTTTACCTTGCATTGGCGGTATTTGTGGGCAGTATTTTGTTGATTTGGCCGCGTCGCAAGACATTGCCGTTTGTGGGCCAGTATTTGTAGGAATAAGTCGTAGCACGGATTGGGTTGTCCCAATCCGTGCTACGACTTACATACGCGGCGAAGCACAATACACGGTAATAAAAATCAGGGCGAGTTTCGTGGCGTAACCCACTTTTTCGTCCAAATGATCTTCAATAGCCCAGTCTCGCGGATCCCTGGCGCGCAGGGTATACATGTAAAACGTACCATGTCCGGAATCCTGGACCAGCCATTCGTCGAGTTGGGAGGTATATTTGCTTTTGATTTCCAGGGCAATGGTATTATCGGTTACCCGCCATTGGGTAAAATCGCGCGGGAAAACGGGTCGGAGGGTAATGATATCCCCATCGTAGGTACGCAATTCCCATTCGGAGGGATTGTCTTTCCATTTGGCCCGGATGGTACCGCGCATCGAATCGGTTTCGAATTCCCATTCCGACCAGTCTTCCCGGATTTGCAGCCAGCGTTGTTTGATTTCGCCGCTTTTATATTCTTCCGTTTCTTCCGCATCCTGCGTGGGCAGGCTGAAGAGTTCCCATTCTACAAAAGAATCGTTCCAGCGGGTGCTGATGGTATGCAGCACCTGCGCCCGCGCGTATGTGCAGGCGAGCGAGGTGGCAAAAAGCATAAGAACCACGCGATTCATGGCGCTTAGAAGGGCAAATCGTCCATATTTCCACTTACAGGGGGCGCCTCATTGTAATTGGGGAATGGATCGGTAGGGAAACGTTCATCGGCCTTATGGTTATTGGAATCGCCTCCACCTGCGCGCACCATGCGCCAGGCATTGAGGTTGGTGAGGTATTTTCCGTTCCATTCGCGGCCGCGCA
The DNA here is from genome assembly GCA_018969455.1 of Bacteroidota bacterium. Lineage (GTDB taxonomy): Bacteria > Bacteroidota > Bacteroidia > Chitinophagales > Saprospiraceae > M3007. Next base: position 9,427 of record JAGWYI010000116.1, read on the forward strand.
GGTCGAAGGATACTTTTACCACATCGCCTTCCCGGAATTCGTCGAGCATGGCGCAGCGGTCTTGAACGGCCTGAAATTTAATGAGTTGCGGATAATTTCCGTCGGGTACTTCTAGCACAAATTCGCGTGCCTGGAAGCTGGACGATTTGGATTCAGTGGGGAAAATGCGGTGCAATTTGCCTTCTACTTCAAAAGCCATGGTTTGGAT
>JAGWYI010000772.1 GCA_018969455.1 Bacteroidota bacterium
ATACAACGACATTGTATATACGTATTCCCAGAATGACACTGCTACTATTCTGGACAGGCATACCACCGGAGAAACCGTTTCAGCCTACGTTCAGGACAAATTATCTTTTTTAAAAGAAAAACTGCTCATAACCCCCGGGCTCAGAACCACCTGGTTTTCGCCTACCAACAAGGTATACTATGAGCCCCGCTTCAATTTTCAATATCAAATTAGCAATAATTTTAAATTAAAAGCTGCTGCTGGTCAATATTATCAGTTTGTAAAACGGGTAATCCGGGAAGACATCTTTTCAGGTAGCCGCGACTTTTGGGTATTGTCTGACAACAACCGCTTACCAGTGGCATCAAGCCAACAATATGTAGGCGGTTTTTCGGTCGAAAATAAAAACCTGCTTTTTGATGTAGAAGCCTATTACAAGCCCTTACAAGGATTGTCTGAATATTCGCTGCGTATCAATGCGCAACCGGCAGCACCTGGGAGCAATGGTTCTATTGATTATTCTGAAAATTTCTTCAACGGCAAAGGCCTTGCACGTGGAATAGATTTTTTGCTCCAGAAAAAATCGGGCAAATGGAACGGTTGGGTTGCTTATACCCTCGGACAAGTGCGCTATAATTTTCCGGTGTACGGTGTCAATGACTTTTATGCCAGCCACGATGTGACACATGAATTCAAAATGACCCATCTATACAAATGGCAAAAATGGGATTTTTCACTTACCTGGGTATATGCAACGGGCAAACCGTATACAGCACCGGAAGGCGCCTATACCATAAAATTGCTGGATGGAAGCGACCAGCAATTCCTGAATGTGAGTGCCAAAAATGCATACCGATTGCCCGCTTATCACCGCCTCGATGTGGCAGCAACCTACCATTTTAACATGGGAAATGCACCATGCAGCATCAATGCAAGCATTTTTAACCTGTACAATCATACCAATGTATGGTACAAACAATTCGAATTGGTAGACAATAAATTGGTAGAATCCAATGTAAACTACCTCGGATTTACACCCAACCTTACCCTTTCATTTAAACTCCGATAATATTTAAAGTCATGAAAATCCATTTTTTACTGCTTTTTTTTGCATGTGCAGCCTTCTTTGCTTGCCAGAAAAACAATTTGAATAATTCCGATGACAGCCTCTTGCGCCCTGTTGTAGAGGCTTTTTTACAACCAGGAGCGACGCCCACCGTATATGTAAAAAAGCAAATTGCCTATGGAAGCGAAGGCGAAACGCAGGAAGGAATTCCCGATTTGCAAATTGCGGTGGAAGAAGTTGAAACGGGAATTCAACACAATCTTGTACACACCGATACCAGTGCGTATGAGGGCTCAGGATGGCAGCCACAGAGTGGTAAAACCTACCGCCTGAAGTTTGAATATTTAGGGGAAACCATTCAGGCAGAAACCGTAATTCCATCAAAACCTGTAAGTTACAAGTCTGATAAATCGAGCATTAAAGTTTTTGATCTCTCCACCTTTACCCCTGGCAGCGGCTCCATACCCGATTTTCCCGACCCGA
>JAGWYI010000773.1 GCA_018969455.1 Bacteroidota bacterium
TGAATTGTTTGATGATGGTAAATATCAATATGTCGTAACCGATCATTGCACCCTTCGATCTTTTAACTTTTTTCAAACCTACGATACCTTATTTAATCAATTGATTACCAATGTTTTTAGATTGGATGCGCAGCATATTTTAACTTCCGGTACAGATGGGTGTTATCTTTCAAACGACGATGGCATGCATTGGGAACGAAACAATACCGGGATTGGTCCGAGTGAATACGGGTATGGCGTAAACACCGCAGGCGATTATTTGATCGGGAACTATACCTTTTACGGCACATCGGGCAACCGATCGGTGCAGGCTTTTTCTTCCGATTATGGAAAAACCTGGAGGGGTTGTGTAGAACATCCTTACTTGTACCGCCTTATACAGGTAAAAAACAATTATTTCGGGGTTTCCGGCCCGGTTCTTTTCCAATCCCGGGGCGATATTACGCAGTGGAATCCCGTTTATTTTCCCGAATTATTGGCGTATTCGGATCCGCGCCTGGCAGCAAGCAACGATACCCTGCTGTTGTTTGCCGACCAGTCGGACCCATTTCAATGTCGGATGTGGTGGACCAAAACCAGTGTTGAACCGCTTGTTTTTCATGCCATAAACACGGCTTTGCCCTTTTCGCCCAAAGGGTATGTTATGCATCAAGGTGTCTTATACATAACCGACGATTTTAATGTATGGAAATCCGGTAACTTCGGACAAAGTTGGCAACTGGTATCTTCCCCCAATATCGGAGGCGCTTTGTACAGCGACAACAATCGTTTGTATTTTATTGGATTTCAGGGTATAAAATATTTAACAAATGCTGGAACTAACTGGAAGGATATACCCTTTCCGGCAACCATGGCCCAACAGTTACAGGCCGTCACCGTGACGCCCAATGCTTTGTATATCATGGATGGAAACAGGCAAATTTTTTACCAGAATGCCGGAGCCACCGTTTGGGATTCCTTGCCGGGATTTCCGCCCAACCTGGGGCCGGGAAGGGTCGCTCGCTTCGGTGATTATTTGTTTATTCCGGATAATTTCGGGAATATCTGGACCAACGATCCCGATGATGTGGGCGCCTTTGAACCGAAAGATTATGCAGAAATGCACATTTTCCCAAACCCGGCTAATGAACTTGTAAGCATTCGTTGCAATGCTTCTGAAAACGGCTTAATACAAATTTTAGATTTAGAAGGCGCCCTTGTTCAACGGCTCGCGCTTCAGGCTGGTGTTGCCGCATTTTCAACAAAAAACATGGTAAGCGGAATGTACATTGTACAGCATACGGATGCTTTCGGCCGGAAATTGGAAAGTCAAAAATTGATTGTTCAACATTAATCCCGCCTGATCTGCAAATTCCTGCAGGTACGGAAATAGAAACACCGTTTCTGGCAAATACCTTTGTACCCAAACGCAAAGCAGCACCATGAAACGGTTTTTTTTCCTCTTCCTGCTGTTCTCCACCGGGGCTTTCGCCCAAAACAGCCCCGTTGCCGTCGCCGATCAAACCTTCCGGATCAATGGCGTACACGA
>JAGWYI010000117.1 GCA_018969455.1 Bacteroidota bacterium
TTTTGATTTATATTTGCCGGTAAAACCGCGCTTATGGATTCATTTACCCTCGTGCTGCTTTTTTTCGGGTGCATCGTGATTGCCCTGCTGATCTTTATGCAACAGAAAAAGACTGTCGGACTGCCCGAAGGGGCCGTTTCCCGCGATTTGTACCAAACCATCGTGACACAGCACGAAATGTTGCGCAGCGAATTGCAATCCAAAGAACAGGAATTGCGCATTGCCCAGTCCCAGGCCGCCGCCCACCGCCAAACCATTCAGCACCTCGAAACACAATTGCAACAGCAAAAAGCCGAATGGCAACAAATGCAAACGCGCATGCAAACGGAATTCGAAAACATCGCTTCCCGTTTGTTTGAAGAAAAAAACCGCCTGCTGTCCGACCGAAATGCCCAGCAAATCCAGGGTATCCTCGCCCCCCTGCGCGAGAAAATCCGGGAATTTGAATCCAACATCGAACGGAAATTTTTGGAAGAAACCCGGGAAAAAGCCGGTTTGAAAAAAGAACTGGAGCAATTGCATCAAATGAACTTGCAACTCAGCCAGGATGCCAACAACCTGGCCGGCGCGCTCAAAGGGCAAAGCAAGGTACAGGGCGACTGGGGCGAACTGCAACTCGAAGTGCTGCTCGAAAAATCGGGCCTCTCCAAAGGCGTTCACTACATGGCCCAAAACACCTACCGCGACGAACAAGGCCTCGCCAAACGCCCCGATTTCATCATACACCTGCCCGATGAAAAGCACCTGATCATCGACGCCAAGGTCTCCCTCACGGCTTTTGAGCGTTTTTTCAATGAAAACGACCCGCTCCTGCGCGAAAAACACCTCAAAGCGCACATCGAAAGCATCCGTTCCCACATCGATCAATTGAGCCGGAAAAACTACCCCCAACTGCAACAACTGCATACGCCCGACTACCTGCTGCTTTTCATACCCCTCGAAAGTGCCCTGAGCACCGCCCTGCAGGCCGACCCCCGTCTGCTCACCGATGCGGTGGAGCGCAACATCATCCTGGTGACCACTTCCAGCTTGCTTTCCACCATGCGCACGGTGGCCATGTTGTGGAAACAGGAAAAACAAACCCGCTCCGTGTTGGAAATTGCGCGCCAAAGCGGCCTGTTATACGACAAATTTGTTGCATTTGTGGAGGATTTGCGCACCGTGGGCCTGCGCCTCGGGCACGCGCAGGAAGCCTACGATGCTGCCATGCACAAACTGGTCAACGCTGGCCGGCCCGGCGACACCCTCATCGGGAAAGCCGAAAAAATTCGCGCCCTCGGCGCCCGAACCACCAAAAGTTTGCCGGCCGACCTGATCGAAGCCTCCGAAGCAACAGATTTACCCGAAATTTCGGAAGGCAAAGAAGCCCCGCCCGATGATTTCTTGCCTACCTGATGCGCATTTTTTCTATTTTTGCGCTTTAATTTGATCCGAATATGGCTTCTTTGCTCATCCGCAACATACACACGCTGGTATTCGCCGACACTGCGTGCAGAAATACGCCTGTGCGCGGGGCCGAAATGGCCCAATTGCCCTGCATTTCCAACGCATATTTATTGTGTGAAAACGACCGCATCGCGGCATTCGGCTCCATGGACCAATGTCCCGAACGCGCCGACGAGGAATTGGATGCAGAGGGCGGCATGGTTTTCCCATCCTGGTGCGATTCGCACACGCACATCGTATTTGCCGCCCCGCGGGAGGAGGAATTTGTAGACCGCATCCGGGGGCTATCGTACGAGGAAATTGCAGCAAGAGGGGGTGGCATCCTCAATTCTGCCCGAAAATTGCAGGCTTGCTCGGAAGACGAATTGTTTGAATCGGCCTATTTGCGGCTTTTGGAGGTCATTGGCACCGGCACCGGCGCCCTTGAGATTAAAAGTGGTTACGGCCTGAGCCTGGAAAGCGAGTTGAAAATGTTGCGGGTCATTCGGCGTTTGAAAACTGTGAGCCCCATACCTGTAAAAGCCACATTTTTGGGGGCACATGCCATACCGTCCGAGTACAAATCCCGGCGGGAAGATTACATTCGGCTTCTGGTGGATGAAATGCTTCCCAAAGTGGCCGCAGAAGGCCTGGCCGATTATTGTGATGTTTTTTGCGACCGCGGTTTTTATACCGTTGAAGAAACCGATTACATCCTGAAATCGGCCGCGCAATACGGGTTAAAAGCCAAAATACACGCCAACGAACTCGATTATAGCGGTGGTGTACAGGTTGGCGTGGCCAATCAGGCCATTTCGGTCGATCATTTGGAATATACAGGCCCGGCTGAAATTGAAGCTTTGTTGTCGGGCAACACCCTGCCTACCCTTTTGCCGGGCTGCGCTTTTTTCCTGGGCATTCCTTTTGGTCCGGCGCGCGAACTGATAGAGGCTGGTTTGCCGGTGGTATTGGCCAGCGATTACAACCCGGGGTCTTCCCCGTCGGGCAACATGCCGTTTGTAGTATCTCTGGCTTGTATAAAAATGCGCATGCTGCCGGAAGAAGCCATTGTGGCTGCCACCTTGAACGGCGCTTGTGCGATGGAATTGGCCAACGATTATGGAAGCATTGCGGTGGGCAAAAAAGCCAATGTATTCATCACCCGTCCGATGCCTTCGGTTGCTTACCTTCCCTATGCCTTCGGAACCCCATTGATTGAACAGCGCATCCTGAATGGAAAGGTGTTTTAACATCAAAAAAAGGCATATGTCAAAGCCCATATGCGCTTGCAATAAATAGTGTTAAAGGCTCGTTCAGTGGGCGCTTCGGGGTTTCTGTACGAATTTGTCAAACATTTGTTTTGTATTTGATATGTCAGATCGCGTTTGAATGCCTAATTTTGCGTCCACTTCGCCCCAAGCTACCAAAAGACATCCCAATTTAATCCTAATCCCACCCCGAAAAGTTAAAGTCATCCTGTTCAAACAGCGCGTTTCATCTTGACCGCATCTCGACAGATGTGAAAATCCCGCTTTCTGAACATATCCATCAACCTTTGTAAATTTACGCTCGAATGCAAAGAATTCTAATCCTCCTGCTTGCGTGTTTGGTCATGACCACCGCGCATCTTTACGCCCAGGTTCCTCAGAACATCTCTGTCCCCGCTCCTGTCAAACCCGACTTTAGTGGAAAACACAACCCTGATTTTTTGTGCAATTTTGCAGGAACCTTCGTTTTAGGCGCACCGGGTAGCCAAACGCAAAGTAATGATTTGAACCTCAACCAGATCTTTTTGTGTTTTGGAGACTCTATTTTCATCAACCACAACCCCGATGCCGTCCTGAGTGGGGACCCTGTTCCGGCTACGCCAGGGGGCATTGGCTGGGCATTTTATAATTGCCCACCTACCATTATAGGCGACAATTTGCAAACCGTCATTGCCGACCCTTGCATCACCCCGGGCGGCGCCAACGGAATTTGGGTATACCCTGGCAGCAATGCGGAAGGAGATGCCTGGTTTTTCAACTCCGGCTATATTCAAAACACATTCAATGCGGGTGCTCCTATTGAAATGTTCTTCGCCCCCATCACGCTGGATGTCCTCAACTTTTCTACCAACCCGCCAACCCCGGGATTCGAATCCAATACGCCGGGAAATCCGGCAGGGCCCTGTGTCAATGTAAACACGGCTGCCGCATTTTCTGTCGTTTACCTCAATCCAATTACAGAATCGGGTGTTGCTACCTCATTTGGCAATGATTGCCTGGGCAAATTCCGGGTACAAGGCGGCTACCCAGAGTTCCAAACGACCGCTACTTATACCATTACCATCTCGCTCAAATCGAACCCCGCCATTAAAGGATTGATTCAAACCCCTTCTCTGAACCAATTGTATCATTCCGCCGATGTTATTTTTTCTGTGCCTCAGTCGGGTACTTATGTGGTTACCATTGAAGACGGAATAAGTTGTGGTCATACTTTCGAAATTAACATGAGTACCTGCAACCCCACCGACAATGTGGTGTTGAACTTCCCGCAAGTAACCGCGCCTCCCGGCAGTAATGTTTGTATTCCAGTTACCGTAGAAAATTTTAACAGCGTTGCAGCCTCGTTTTCCATGACCTGGGATCCTACCGTACTGCAATTTACCGGTTTTAACAACCTGTATCCCAGCATCGACGGTTTTAGCCTCAGTAATTTTAACACCCAAAATGTAAGCAGCGGCTTCCTGGGCGTATCCGTTTTCGACAACAATCCCGTTGGTGCTGCCATCAACATTCCGAATGGCGGCACGCTGTTTTCTGTATGTTTTGATGTGGTAGGCCCTTTGAATGCCTGCTCCCAACTCGGTTTTACCAACAGTCCGTCGCCGGTGATCATCGAGAACCAATCGGGATCCATTCAGGCTGTTACCGCTGATACCGGCCAGGCTTGCGTAGGTTTCAAACCGCTGTCCATGACTGTTGAGCTTGATACACTATGCGCTGGAAATGCCCTCATTAAAGTAACCCCTTCTGGCGGTATTGCACCCTATGAGGTAACCATAGACAAGCCAGTTACGGGCCCCACTATACAAGGAATTGTTCCTGCTGAAGGAAACTCCTTTATCCCCGCCAACCCAACTACGAATGGTCAGGTGGTAATTACCTTGATTGATAATAACGGCAACGGAGACACCCTTACCCAATCATTTGTGCTGGATATTCCAGCCCTTGGAGCTGCACTGGATTTGAGCAGCATGCCTACTTGTAGCGGCGGCAAAGACGGTTCCGTGAATGCGCAGGTATTTGTTGGATCCAACCTGGTTTCCAACCCGGGCGCCAACTTTACTTTTAGTTGGACCGGGCCTGGAGGACCTTATCCCAATGCGCCCTTTATTTCCGGGCTTGGTACCGGCACTTATGTGGTGCTTGTAACCGACAAAACCACCGGTTGTTCGGCAACCGCAAGCGGCACACTCGGACAACCTACCCCAATTTCCAGGGTAAGTGCAGCAACCAAAACAACCGATGCTGCCTGTAACGGTGTATGTGATGGTTCCATCACTTACCTGCCAACCGGGGGCACGCGTTTCCCGGGAGGAAAATACAATTATACCTGGACCTATTCCCCCGATGGAAATCCCAATAATGTGATCTCTGATGTGACAGGCCAGGATAGCCTGATTGTTTTATTGGCAAAATGTGCCGGTACCTACTACGTTACCCTGACAGATCAAAATGGCTGTACGTTTAGCGATAGCATTATTGTTAAAAATGCCATTAATGTGGTTGTTGACTCCACCAGCATCGTCAACATCAGCTGTTTCGGAAATACAAATGGCGAAATTTGTGTTAAAGTAACAGAAACACCTGCTACCGCCAATCCGAATTATACCTTCATCTGGTCGCCTCCCGGCCCACCGCAAGTAAACACCTCGCCAACAAGTTCCTGTTACCAGCAATTGGCAGCCAATTTCTACGATGTGCTGGCAATCGGGAACAATGGCTGTATTGCCACTGCAACATTTGAAATTAAGGAACCCTCCAAACTGCTTGCAGTTGCCGAATTTATAACACAGCCGCTCTGCGACCAGCCCGTTTCAGGATCTATTCAAATTTTGGGTACCGGTGGAACCGCAACCGTTAACCCCAACAGTTATAGCTATTTGTGGAGCAATGGCGCTACTACACGCCTGATTTCCAGCCTTGGCCCCGGCCAATATTGTGCCACCGTGACCGACCTGAAAGGTTGCACCGATACCATTTGTGTGGATTTGAAATTGCCCGGCGCACCTGCTATCACCAAGATCGATTCCACCAAGGTCAAATGTGGTGACGATGGCTGTTTGGGTGTTGTTGTCCCCGGAAATAACATCACTTATACCTGGGCGAATATTAACGGAACGGCTCTTCCCAACAATACAAACAGTTCCGTTTGCGGATTGAACGGCGGCCAATATGTGGTAACCATTAAAGACCAGGGAGGATGTACCACCAAAGATACCCTGACCCTGGGATCAATTCAACCGCTCGCCCTCAGTGATACCACCTTTGTGGAACCTACCTGCGCAGGCTTGAAAAATGGCATCATCTCTGTCGCTGCAACCGGCGGAAATGGCGGTTACACCTTTACCTGGAAAAAAAGTGGAACAACCGGCCCGCTTTTGCTCAATGCCGGCGCCGGCTGTGATACCCTTATTCTGCGGGATATTGAAGATTGTAAACTCAACATTCCGCTTTGCCTGGGCGAACCACCCGCAATTACCAATTCATTCGCGTCGGTAAAAGATGCCACCTGTGCCGAAACCTGCAACGGTACCGCCACCAGCATCACACAATACGCCGATGGAACCAAAGGGTCCTTCTTGTTCCAATGGAATGATGCAAGCCCCAACAATACCGACTCAACCCGCACAGATTTGTGCCTCGGATTTAACATAGTAAACATCAGCGACTTAAATGGATGTAACATTCTGGATACCGTGGAAATCAAAGGCCCGGCGCCCATCTCATCCATAGCCGAAACCGTAGATTCTGTTTCCTGTTTCGGTGGCGCCAACGGACGCATCAGCATTGGCGGCCTGGGCGGAAACGGGAGTCCTTATACCTACCAATGGAGCCCCAATGCCAATACGCCCGGAAATACACCCATTGTAACCGGTGTTCCGGCAGGTGTTTATGCCGTTACCATCACCGACGCTAAAGGTTGCTCTGGAACAAGTTCATATACGGTTTTTCAACCCGCTCAAATTGTAGTAGCATTGGATAATGCCAACAGCAAGGCGCCAACTTGTACCGATAGTAAAGATGGTATTATCGCTGTAACGGTAACAGGTGGAAATTTAGGCAAATTGACCTATTCCTGGTCGAACGGCGCCAGCAATGTGGGCTCTACCAATCCGCTCGAAAATCAATCTGCCGGGGTTTATGGGGTTACCGTAACAGATGCCGAAGGTTGTACAGGACTCCTCGACAACATCCAAATTGAACAACCAGATGCGATTTTTGGCGCCCTCAATCCATTGGATTCCATCAAATGCCACGGCGATCAGATTATCCTGAGTGTAGACACCATCTTCGGTGGAAAAGGCGGCCCGTACCAGTATAGCGTCGACAATGGAGTTACCCTTAATCCATCCTTCCCGATCTCGATTGGCGGAGGAGAACACTATATTTCCTACTTCGACCAAACCGGTACTTGTGCCTTTGTCGATACCATCTATGTGTACGAACCCGATCAAATTGAAATCAATTTCACCCCAGTATCGGTTGAAATTGAACTGGGCGACTCCCTGAAACTCAATCCGATAATCACCGGGGTAATCGAAGACTCTATTGCAATCTTCCAATGGTCTCCACAAGACCGATTGCTGAACCTCCCCAGCTTGCGTCCTACGGTATACACATTCGAAAGCCAAAAATACTTCCTCACGGTAACGGATAAAAAAGGTTGTACCGGCATCGGTTCCATCCTGATCAACATTGATCCGAACCGGAACGTTTACATTCCCAATATATTCATTCCAGGGAACCCGAGTGGTTTGAATGACCACTTTAACCCTTATGTTGGAAAAGGGGTGGAAAAAATCAACAGCTTTCAAGTATTCAATCGTTGGGGCGAAAAATTGTTTGAAAATCGAAACTTCCTACCCGAAAACCAACCCGCTGAAGGTTGGGACGGGCGCTTCCGCGGTGATTATGTTGACCCAGGTGTGTATGTGTATGCCATTGAGGTCAAATTCCTCGACGGCCGCGTGCTGCTGTATCGCGGAGACATTACGGTTTTCCGCTAGAACCAGGCTATTATATATTTAAAAATCCCCTTCCGGATGTATTCGGAAGGGGATTTTTTGTGCTGCTGGAATCCAGCAGCACCGGAAAAACATCAGGTTGCCAATTTTGCACTAAATGCCGCCTGAGCGGCAGCATTTGTTGTCATGCTTCGGTCAGATTTTCTGTAATTTGATCCATAAGGCGTGTAAAAGGAAGCAGTTCAAAGCATAAAACCGGCGATTTTTGACCATCATCTTGCTTCAACTGTTCAATCAACCCTTTTTCCGGCCTGTCCCCCTTTGTTCTTTGGGCTTTCCAATAATGTTTTTATCCTTCCGGTTTTCCAAAATAGGTTCCGGGCGCGGCGCATCCTTCATCACATCGTGAAATACCTGTGAAACATAATTCCAAAATCCCTTTTCATATTTTAAACCATCGTAGCTGCCATCGGTAACATAAGCAATTCCATTGCCTGTTGGGCTCGGAATGGCAATTAAATGGTCAAACAATATCATTTTGTATTGCTCGTCCCAATTTACTTTAATGCTTCCTTCCGCCGCGTACTCAAACACCAAACGCAATTCCTGCTGTTTTTTGGGCGGATTGCGGCGAAATACCGGCGCCCCAAACACAGGATTGCCCGCCTTGTCAAACCACAATACATCTATTATTTTCCGTCGGGTATGCGCATCCACACCGTCGTATCCAAAGAGGAGGTATTTCTTTCCCTCGCGGGTATCAAACTGCCGAATGGCATAATACAATACACCATACCATCGCTCAGGCTTGAGGGTTTCATAGATGGGGGGCGGCTCCATTTCCATGCTTCGATCGATAAGTGGAAAAAGCTGGAGTGCCGACCGATTCATCTGAATGGCGCCATAATATCGATTTGTGGAATCATTTACAGGCAGCTGCCAGGTAAAAACCCGAAAACTACTGTCGGGAGGCGCCAAAATCGACATCATTTTTAAACGTTCAAAGGGATATTTATAGGAATTTTCGGTTTTTAAAGCCTGTACCAATTGTTTGATCAAAACCTTGCAGGAAGCAAACCGTTCCCGTTCAACCGTGTCATTTACAACAGCATATGCCAACAGAGCCAAGGTGTCTTCGGCAGCATGAAGTTTTGCAACCGACTCCGCTGGAAGAGCGCCTGAGGGTTTTAAAGGCTGCTGCGCAGATACAAAGCATGGTGTATGAAAAGCGCCCACCCAAAGGAGCACAGCACAGGCAAATTGTCGCATAGCGTGTAAAAACAATTTTATAAAACGTAATATGTAACTTGCATAGGAATATCCTTTGCCAAGCAGGCAATTTCGGGCAAGCCCCAATGCATTGCAAGAAATCATAGAGGATGAAAACGCGGGGACTTGGCAAAAATTGCCCCCAGGTCTTCCGGAATTAATGTAATTCGGCGAGTTTCTCCAGCAACCATTCATGATTTACGGTATGCATACGCTCGCGTTGTATCTCCAACTCCAATGCCTCAATTTCTTTTTTGTCGGAAGGCGCCAGCCGCATGATTCGACGCGTATATTTGATGAGGTTGGCGTAAATTTTCCGCGTTTGTTGCGGGATGTTTTTGTGCCGGTTCAAAAATGCACGAAACGACTCCAACAAGGATTCAAGCGCATCATATTCTTCCAGTTCGTAATAGGTAATGGTGAGCATTGCCTTCGAGATCAGGTTGTATCCAATGTCTTCATATTCCAGGTTTCTCAAGAGCGCCAATACTTTCTGGAATTTTTTTTGATACCGATATACCCGGGCCAAATTAAAAGTGTAGGTATTGTTGCGCGTATCGGTTGGCAGAAATTGCTTGTGCATTTCAATAAATTGCTCGGCCCATTCCAGTTTTCCCAGCCGTAAAGCGACCCCAACGGCATTGTTCAAACGCCAGGGCGCCAGTTCTCCCTGAA
>JAGWYI010000774.1 GCA_018969455.1 Bacteroidota bacterium
CGCGGGTACAACTGCAGCAGTGGATTACGGCTGAATTGAATCCCATCATTTAAAGCAGAAAACGAACGTTAAAAAAAACGGCAACATGGATAATTTAGACGAATTCATGCAACGAAAATTTGAACAGGAGGATCCTGCTGCTCGATTTGAATTCCAGGAGTCGTACTGGGAACAGGCCAAGCTTTTGTTGGAAGCGGCAGAACAGGAGCAAAGGAAAAAACGGCGCGGTTTGTTGTGGCTGTGGTTGGTAGGAATTTGTTTGCTTTTGTGCGGATGGGGTTTCTGGCAAACCGGCGTTGAGCTGTTTCGATCGCCTGCTGCGCGCGCGCAGGAGCCTGTTGCTTTTCATCAGCCAAAGGATGCATTGAACAGTTTAAAAAATGTCAGCAAAACGGGTTGGGAAAAATTGGCAGATGAAGCCACCCTTGCCGTTCCTGAAAACGCTGCTGTTTTGTCTCAAAGTATAAATGGGTCGAAGATGCCCATCGCTTCAAACGAAGATCGGAGAGATCCCATGCCGTTTGCAGCGCTTTCTCCCAACTCACTGAACAAGCGGGAAACTGGAGATCATGCTGCCAGCCTGTCAAAACCCAATGACGCCGAGCGGGAATTGCTGGTTAATAAACGGCAATCGGGTGCAAAAGAGGCCTCTATGAATTTTGAACCTGCAATTTCCACGGAGGGGACTTTACCGGCTGGTTTGGTGGATGCCGAAGCCATGGATGAAAAAAAACGATCTGAACCAGCGTTGCCCTTGTTGCTGGGGAAAATTTTGAAGCCAGAATCGAGTAACAGGCTGATAAACTTGCCCCAAGCGCTTGTATCCCAGGCCAATAAAATGGCTCCTGTACGCGTGATTCTTGGGAAAAATCAAAGAATTTTGGAAGGGGGAATTGTTCTATATCCTGGAGCGCGGTTCAACAGTCATTTTGGCATGCGTGTGGCCTTGTTAAAGCATGCGCCGGTTCTTCCCCACCTGGAACTGGCTTACGGAATTGGCTACCGCTACCAACCGGCCATGAATGAATCAGTTGAAAAGTTAAATGGCGTTTCGGCTTCCAATTTTGATTCATATTACATTTCCGTGAAGTCGAGCGTACGATACAGTTTTGGATACAATGAAAAGGAAATTGCGGTGCGTCCTCTTGGAATACACTGGATAGAAACGCCGATTTCCATGCAATATCAAAATGGTCGTTTTAGCCTGAATGCAGGCGTTCTGGCCGGGTTAATATTGGCTCGCCAGGAATCGGTAGTCACGAATTCATCAGGGTCTTTGAATTCGACACAATCAGAGCTGCGCCGCCGGTTTCGTTTGGGAAAGCCCATCGCATACCGAGGTCTGTCCCGATCGGCATTTGCGATGGCCGCCTATGCCTTGCCAGGTGGTTTGAATGTGTATATTCGACCCACATATTGTTTTAATGACCCATTAAAAACCACATCGGGCGAAACAACTTACCCAGGATATTGGTCGGTGGATGCTGGCGTACGCATACGGTTTTAGTTCAAATGATTATGG
>JAGWYI010000118.1 GCA_018969455.1 Bacteroidota bacterium
ATTCTGGGAAATCCAGAATCGCCTTTTGTTCGATTACTTCATGAGCCAATAAAAATTTATGTTATTCGCTATTATTTCTCGAAATTCATTCCTTTTCGTCTTCAAATAGCGCCTAATCCAACAAAAATTTGTTTTTAAGGGCTCTAAGAAACTGTTTTAAAACCTGCGCAAAATATTTAAGCGCACCGAATTGTTAAAATTGTTTATCCCTGTTGAAAAAGAATAAAAATCGGGGCCTTTTTTAACAAAAGTACTGTTTAAGGTGCCATATATGCCTGGTTGAATTTCAATGTTCATCGCCCAAAAATTGTTAAATTGATGTTGCAATCCAAAGACATAACCCAAACCCAGTATCACGTTTAAAAACTCATTATCTGAAGGGATGCTGGAAAAACCAGTCTGGATTGTAGTTGAGCATTGTGGCCCGAAATAATACCACAGCTTCTCGTCGAGTTGCCGACGTTTCTCCTTTCCAAATCCGATGCCTAATAAAGTTGAAACCCGATTTTGATTCCCTTTTCTAAACAAGGCATCTAAATTACCGGTGAAAAAGTTGAGTCGAAAAAATTCGTTCATTTTCCTTTCTTTTTTGTAAAAAGCTGAAAATGAACTGGAACCTGTTAGGTTCAGACTGGTGAATCCCAATCCAACCTCTTTGTGACCCACAAATTCCTGAGCATGTATTCCTGAAATCAGAAATGTAAAAAAAATCAAACAAAAAGTGATTTTAAAGGTGTGTGTGAACATACGAATTTAATTTGGGTAAAACGAAAAATGTGTTTCCAACACGAAATTAATAATTAAAAGGTTGGCCATTTCCTTAAATTTTATTTTCTGCTGGCATGAACCAAACGCATGCGAGTATACATGTGCTGTGGGCGTAACATTTGTTTAACACGGTTTAAAATGTCAACCATTTTTGATCACTTTTACCGCTTTCAATGACCCTTTCAATAAAACGCATGCCTCTTACACCGTCTGAAACACTTGGAAAATCGGCGAAAACAGGATCGGGGGTTTTACCATCCTGATGTGCCCGTACGCAAATCGCAAAATTGCGGTAAATGTTGGCAAACGCTTCCAGATATCCCTCCGGGTGCCCGGCAGGTATTCGGAAATGGGCAAGGGTTTCAGGATATAGGTTTCCAACTCCGGTACGATATACCTGAGTTGCCTGATCCAACCATTTTACCAATAAAGTATTGGGTTCCATTTGCCGCCATTCAAGGCCTCCTTTTTCTCCATAAACCCGGATATTCAGGTTATTTTCTTCCCCAGCAGCAATTTGGCTGGCATGAAGAATGCCTTTTGCGCCGTTGTTGAAGCGAAGCAGCACATTTCCGTCATCATCCAGTTTTCGGCCAGGAACAAAAATGCTAATGTCTGCACAAAGTGCTGTTATTCTTAAGCCCGTAATATACTCGGCCAGGTTTTCTGCATGGGTTCCAATGTCACCCATCGCACCGGCAATACCACTTTTGCTTGGATCGGTACGCCAGGCAGCCTGCTTTTGCCCCGATTCCTCCAAAAATGTACTCAACCACCCTTGAGGATATTCCACAACCACCTTTCTTATTGAACCAATTTCACCCTCCCGGATCATCCTGCGGGCCTGTTTTACCATGGGGTAGCCGGTGTAATTATGCGTTAAAGCAAAGACCAACCCGGTCGAATCCACCAATTTTTCCAGTATCTCGGCTTCTTCCAGGTTAAATGCCAGTGGTTTGTCGCATATTACATGAAAACCGTTCTCTAATGCCAATTTCGCCGGTGCAAAATGAACATGATTGGGTGTCACGATGCTCAGCGCCTGCATACGTTCGGCCTCAGGCAGGGCTTTTTCTGTACGAATCATGGTTTCAAAATCGGGGTATACCCGATTTTCAGGCAATCCAAGGATGGCGCCTGAAGTTCTTGATTTTTCTGGATCGCTGCTAAAAGCGCCACATACAAGTTCCAATTCGCCATCCAACGCAGCAGCCATTCGGTGCACATTGCCTATAAAGGCGCCAGTGCCACCGCCGACCATTCCAAAGCGTACTTTTTGCTTCATGCTACAACATTTTTTGTGGGCAATAATACTCGAAATTTCCAAAGCATACAGCTATATTCTTCAATTTTATAGTGTTCTTGAAACACGCCTATATGCCTGCAACATTAAGCCATATTAATTTGTTCTTTTGGCTTTATCATCTGTTTTCCATGCTAAATCTGAAAGACGCAGCCCTTCTCCGTCACCAGGCCTTTATCAATGGGGTCTGGGTGAGCGCCCATCCTGCACATACTTTTCCGGTAATCAATCCGGCAACCCAGGAACCAATTGCCTTGGTTGCCGATTGTGCCGAGGAAGAAACCCGGCAAGCCATCCTTGCAGCGCAGGCAGCACTGCCCAATTGGCGTTCCAAAACGGCCCTCTACCGGGCACAACTCTTGCTTCGCTGGCGCGATTTAATCCTCGAAAATCTGGATGATCTGGCATATTTGCTCACCCTCGAACAGGGAAAGCCCCTCACCGAAGCAAAAGCGGAAATTAAATATGGGGCTTCCTTCATCGACTGGTTTGCCGCTGAAGGCCAACGAATTTATGGCGACATCATCCCAGCTCAAACGCCCGGGTTGCGATTGCTTGTTACAAAACAACCCGTTGGTGTGGTTGGAGCTATTACCCCCTGGAATTTCCCGGTTGCCATGGTTACCCGAAAAGTGGCACCCGCACTCGCAGCAGCCTGTACAGTTATTTTGAAACCTTCTGAAGAAACACCACTTTCGGCCTTGGCTTTGGCCGAATTGGCCCATAGAGCAGGCATACCCTCCGGTGTTTTAAACGTGGTTACAGGAAAAAATCCCGAAGCAATTGGTAAAACGCTTACCGAAAGCCCTCTGGTACGTAAATTATCCTTTACCGGAAGTACCGCCGTTGGAAAACACTTGCTCCAGCAATGTGCCAACACCGTTAAAAAAGTTTCCCTGGAACTGGGCGGTAACGCACCTTTTATTGTATTCGATGATGCTGATCTGGACGATGCTGTGCAGGGCGCTATCCAATCGAAATTCAGAAATGCCGGTCAAACTTGCGTTTGTGCCAACAGATTTTTTGTTCAAAAAAACATTTATCCCGCCTTTTTGGAAAAATTAACCGAGTCCGCACGTCAACTCAAGCTGGGAGATGGCTGCGAACCCAACACCCAAATCGGACCTCTGATTAACCAAAAGGCACTCCTTAAAATTACAAATCTGGTTTCAGATGCCACCCAAAAAGGGGCCAAGATTCATACAGGCGGCAATCCACTAACCGGCTTTTTTTTCGAGCCTACTGTTCTGTCTGACATCACTTCAGACATGGAAATTTACAACACGGAAATTTTCGGACCTGTTGCAGCCATATCGGTATTTGACACAGAAGCGGATGTTATCCAACGTGCCAACGATACAACTTACGGCCTTGCGGCTTATTTCTATGGCCGGGACATAGGACGCGTTTTCCGGGTTGCTGAAGCGCTCGAATATGGAATGGTGGGTGTAAATATTGGAGTGATCGGTACCGCTGCAGCCCCATTTGGAGGTATGAAGGAAAGCGGAATAGGCAGAGAGGGATCTAAATACGGAATTGATGGGTTTCTGGAAATAAAATATACTTGTATCGCAGGTGTATAAGGCAAACATGCGCCGCATATGTAATACGGCGCATGTATACTTTACACAACCAGATTTTGTGCATACCGATCTTTATAAATCAGCGAAATCCATCCTGATTTATCCACAAAATCCGGCGAATCCTGGTATAAAACAATCAAACATCAAATTCTTCCAACCCATCCGGGTCTAAATCATTTTGGTTTTCATCCAATGTATCCAGATCCATTCCTGGTTTTTTACCGCTCGAGGGATGCCCGGTAAAGTGCTTAAGCATAACTATTTCTCTTTGTGTCAACTCCCGGAATTGACCCCTTGGCAAGTCCTTTTTCGACAATCCAGCGAAATAAAAGCGATCCAATTTTCGCACCTCATATCCAAGTGCCTCAAAAAGGCGCCGGATAACCCGGTTGCGTCCGGAAGAAATTTCAACTTCTATTACATCGCGTTCCGGATGATCTTCCGAAAAACGAATCCAGTTCACCTCCATCAAGCCGTCATCGAGCATTACCCCTTCGTTCCGTATCATTTCTTCGTCACGTTGCGTCAGGGACCGATTCAAACCGACCCGGTATTGTTTTAGAACATTGTGGCTTGGGTGTGACAGTTTTTGAGCCAGATCTCCATCGTTGGTTATCAAGATCAAACCCGTGGTATCGCGGTCAAGGCGACCAACTGGATACAAACGCTCGGGGAAACTGCTGTCAACTATGTCAATGACGGTGGTGCGACCCCGATCATCATCGGTGGTTGTGATCACATTTTTCGGTTTATTCAACAATACATAAACCAAACGTTCCTGTATGGTTACCGGATTCCCCTGGCAAGTAACTACATCACCCAATTGAAAACGGTAGTAGGGTTCTGTCTTTACCTCACCATTAACGGTTACCAGCCCTTGTTCGATCAACTCTACCGCTTTTCTCCGGGAAGAAACGCCGCAATGGGCCAAATATTTGTTCAAGGGCATGCCTTCGCCGCTTGGCAAACCTGGTTTTGGTTTCTGATCTACGATAAACTCATCTCTACGCGGCTTTTTGTTGAAAGGCTTTTTAAAACCGCCTCCGCCGCCTTTGTTGAAAGGTCGGCGGTCTCCGCCACCTCGAAAATCGCGTTGCCCTTCATTGTATGGCCGGTTGCGATCCCGGTTGTACGGCCGATCCTGGTTGGAATCCCGGTTGCGATCCCGGTTGTAGTCGGGATTGTATGGACGATCCTGGTTGCGATCCCGGTTGTACGGCCGATCCTGGTTGGAATCCCGGTTGCGATCCCGGTTGTAGTCGGGATTGTACGGACGATCCTGGTTGCGATCCCGGTTATACGGACGATCCTGGTTGGAATCCCGGTTGCGATCCCGGTTGTAGTCGGGATTGTACGGACGTCGATTGAACCCACCTTCTTGATCCCGTTCACGGTTTTGGTCGGTTTCATCTGGGGTTTTCCGTTCAAAGTTTTCCTCTGAATCGTCACTAATTGGTTTTGACCGCTCTTTCAGCGGAGAACCCTGGTCCGTTTTGGTAATACGCGGACGTTTTTTCTTTTCTTCCATGAAAAATAAGGCAGGTTATGTTGCTGATTGTTTTGATTTGCAAAGTTCCGGGTTTTTGGGTTGTTTCAATCAAGGACTTGACATTATTTTTAGATTATTTTAAACAAATCAAACAGGGTTTGAAACCGCTTAGCGCAAATTATCTAAAATCAACATCGCATGCGTAATCTTGTGTGCGAAACATGCAGCAATTGGGATGCCAAACCCGACTGAGAAATGTTAGCGTTGGCAATTTTGTATTTTTTTTATAATTAGTTGATATTAAACATGTAAGAATTTCGTAGGTGAGATTCGGTTTTTTAAAAGAAAAATCCCGATATACCTGTTTAGGGGCATATCGGGATCAGACAATTCAAGCAGCAATTAATCTTGTTTGATCCACTTAATTACGTGAACCTGCCCTTTTTCACTTATCATTTGAAGATAATAAATGCCTGCTTGCAAATCTCCCACAGGAACGGCTTGTTTCAGTTCTGAAGATTGAATGGATTTTACGAATTTTCCCTGGTTATCAAAAATTCCGGCCCGAATTACCTCAAAATCTGACATTACCAAGGTGAATTGGTCGAAAACCGGGTTTGGAACCAATTGAACACGAATGCCCGAGCCCGGTTCGGCGGAAGCAGTAGTATTGCTTACTGTATAAGAAATGGATACTGTTGAGCAACCTGCTGCATCGGTTATTTTTACAACATAGTTTCCTGCTTCCAAACCTGTGATGTCTTGCGTTTGTGCAATTAATACCCCGTTTTTGGTCCATTCATAAACAAATGAGCCATTTCCACCGCCAACGCTGATGTCTATGCTGCCAATTTTGGTATTGTTGAGATCGTTGGTAATTTTAACACTGTCGATGGTGGGCAAGGATAAAACAGAAACATTGAAAGAACAAACCGCCGTATTGCCAAGCACATCGCTTGCCTTGTATTGTATGGTCGTGACACCCACCGGGAAAATGGAACCGCTTGGCAATCCGCCTGTAAGCTGGGCTGGATTTGGACCAAGCAGGCAATTGTCGGTAACAACAGGGTTTGCAAAATTGACGACACTTTGGCCACAAACAGTGATGTTGGCAGGACAGGTGATGGTTGGAGGGATATTGTCGGTTGCTTTTATTTCAAAAGTCACCAACTTGCTGCAGGCGTTGGCGTCGGTAACTGTTACAGTATATACCCCGATGCCCAAATTTTGTCCATTTCCTCCACCCGGGAAATTCCAGATATAAGGTGTAGTACCACCAGTGCCGGTTAACACGACCGATCCGTTTTTATCTTCAGAACAAATTACATTTTGTACCGTTGCATTTACAGAGATGGCCGGTGGCTGGTTAACAGTTGCATTTTTTATCAAAATGCAATTTGCAGCATCCGTAATGGTTACGGTATAGGTGCCTGCGCTGAGATTAACAATGGATGCCGTAGTAGCGCCATTGCTCCACACGTATGAAAAAGGAAGGGTACCACCAGTGATTGCCACAGTAATTGCCCCATTCGATCCGCCGTTGCACAGTACATTTGTTATAACCGGATCTGCAGAAATCACGCAATTAAATGCCGAAACAGAAACTGTTTGCGACTTGGTACACCCATTGCCGTCGGTTACGGTAACGGTATAATCTCCTGGCGTCAAATTGGAAATTTGGCTGCTTGTACTATTGTTGCTCCAAAGGTACGTGTACGGTAGAGTGCCGCCGCTGGGCGCCGCCGATGCAGTACCATTGTTTGCTCCGGTTGCCGTTTCGCCTGTGCTGCTTGCATTGGCCGCCAAAACGGATGGTTCTTGCAAACTGGAGTTCAAGGTAGCCGGACATCCATTGCCGTCTAACAGTTGAACGGTGTAGATACCTGGCGCCAAATTATTAATGCTGGCTGTGGTTGCGCCATTGCTCCAGGTGTAAGAAACGGGATTGGCAGCTCCGCTAATGTTTACCGACAACGCGCCATTGTTTGCTCCATTGCATGTAATGGCCGTGGTGGTTAATGAGGTAGTCAAATTGCAATTAAAACTATTAACCGTAACGGTTTGTACCGCAGTACATCCGTTGTTGTCGGTTACCGTAACGGTGTATGCTCCTGGCGCCAAATTGGATATTGCCGAAGTGGTAGCTGCATTGCTCCACAAATATGAATAATTGGGTGAGCCACCAGAAGGAGCAGCACTTGCTGTACCATTGTTGGCGCCTATGGCTGTTTCGCCTGTAGCAACCGCATTGGCAAGCAAGGCATTGGGTTGTGAAACCACGGCCGTATTGGTAGCCGTACAGTTTTCCACATCGGTTACTGTAACCACATAAGTACCCGCGCTCAAATTGCCAATTCCGGCAGTACTTGCGCCGTTGCTCCAAATATAGGAGTAAGGACCTGCGCCGCCTGTTGGCGTAGCGCCCGCCGATCCGGAATTACCGCCATTGCACAATACACCGGATACAGAAACTACCGTGCCCAAGACCGGCGTTTGTAAAACGGTAGCCGTTGTTGTTTGGGTACAGCCATTTTCAGTATTGGACACCAGCAAAATATAGGTACCAGCCAGATTGACTACCGGTGTAAGGGTATTGGCCCCCGATACAATATTTCCATTGGCTGTGGTCCAGGCATAGGTAAAATTAGCCCCTTGAGAAGAACCTGCGCCGTTTATTTGAATGCTTGCATTGTTGCAGTTCAGATTTCCGGGTACACTTGCAGCAGCAATGGGCGCAACAATGTTTTGGGTTACACTGGCGCTGGCCGTAGAAGTACAGCCATTCAGGCCATCGGTAGTAGTGAGGTTGTAGGCGCCGGCTACGGTTGTAACTGGATTCTGAATGTTAGAACTATAACCGCCAGGGCCGGCCCATGAATAAGATACCTGATTTCCCGAACTTGACCCTTGCAAAGTTACTTGTGAAACCACACAAGTGAGCACACCTCCAGTAGCAGTGGCGCCAGGCGGCGTTTGATTGAGAGCAACGGTGGCAGTGGCAGTATTGGTGCAGCCATTTCCAGTGGCCGTGACAGTTACTTTATAAGAACCTGCGGCGGCAACCATCGGATTTTGCTGGGTTGAATTAAAATTATTAGGACCCGTCCAGGCATAGGTTGCATTGGCTGGAACTGATGTTGCAAAAACCTGGCTGTTCGTTTGCAGGCAAGTAATGCTTGGCCCGGCAGTAGCAGTTACGCTTGGCAAGGCAATATCCTGTGCAACCAGGGTTGAGGCAGTATTGGTACAACCATTGGCTGTATTTGTAACGGTTAAAACATAGGTACCAGGCAGGGTTACTGTTGGATTTTGCAGGGTAGAAGTAAAATTGTTGGGACCACTCCATAAATACGTCGGATTGGAACCATTGGTGCTTGCCAATACTTGAGAGCTGGTTTGAGCGCAAGTCAACACCGGTCCGGATGTAGCGGTGGCTGTTGGAGCCGTTGTGTTCTGGGCTACCGTAGCACTGGCAGTAGAAGTACAACCATTGGCCGGATTGGTTACGGTAAGCACATAGTTGCCGGAAACGCTAACCACCGGGTTTTGCAGGTTAGACGTGTAGCCATTGGGGCCGCTCCAGGCGAAAGTCACATTTTGGGTAGAAGAATTTCCTTGTAAAGTAACATTGTTGTTGGTACAAGTGATCGTACCACCGTTTGCAGTGGCTCCGGGAGGAACAACGGTACTGGTTACAGTTGCACTGGCAGTAGCAGTGCACCCATTGGTCGTATTGGTTACCTTAAGTACATACTCCCCCGGCGAGTTTACTACCGGATTACAACTGGTTGCACCCGATACGATGTTGCCATTGGTTGTAGTCCAAAGCAAGGAAAAATTCGCGCCACTGCTTGAACCACTGCAAGAAAGCGTAGTGGTCGGATTGTTACAGGAAATGGAGCCGCTTGCCGATGCGGCTGCTAAAGGCGGGGTGGTATTGCCCGTTACGGTAACCGAAGTCGTTTTCGTGCAACCATTGTTGTCTGTAACTGTAGGAACATACGTACCGGCTGATGTCAGGGTAGCCTGATTTCCTGTTTGACCATCGGGCCAGGCATAGCTATAGGGGGAAGTTCCGCCGCTGGCAGTGACAGTAGCCACAACCGATTGATTAATACAGGTAATGGAGCCATTTACGGATGCACTTGCCGAAATAGGGCTGGTAGGTTGCGTAATGGTTGCTACAGCGGTGGCTGATCCACTGCTTCCGGAACCCGTCACTGTTACTGTGTAGTTCCCGGCAACCAGATTTACTGCAGTAGCGCTTGTTTGGTTATTTGACCATTTATAAGTGTACGGTGCAATACCTCCCGAGCCTTCTACGGTGGCACTTCCGGTGTTTCCGCCAAAACAGGCTACATTGGTGATGTTGGTGATCGTTGCTACAACCGGAGGTGGTCCGGAAAATGGCACAGTTACAGAAGTATTTAC